>JAISDQ010000172.1 GCA_031264605.1 Synergistaceae bacterium
ATGAAGGGGATTATCGCCTCGTCATCCCCCATTTTCCAAGCGCCGAAACCTTCTCCCAAATCGCTGTTCATATCGATGACGAAAGCACTCATATCATTGCCTCCCAATGTTCGCCCCGCTGGCTCAGAGTGGAGCCCCGAGGTTCTGTCCAGATTTCAGCGCATCCGCGGCCGGGATCTGTAAGCCGCCCGCGTCTCGTCCAGGCGGCGCAAATTTTCCTCGAACGCGAATAATTGGGCGGCGGCTTCTTTTTCGGAAATCCTTTTAAACCTGACGACGTCTCCGGGCATCTTCTGCGCCAGCCTCGCTACCGACCATGTGCTCACCGCGGCGATTTTGGCGTATCCGCCCGTCGTCTGTCGGTCCGACATGAGCACTATCGGTTTTCCGTCTCCCGGCGCCTGTACGGAACCGTGCACTATGCCGTCTGAGACCAGGTCGGGGCCTGACACGTGTTCTATGACTGGGCCGTCGAGACGGTATCCCATCCTGTCTATCTCGTTCGTCACAGTGTAAGGTTCGTTGAAAAAAGTTTTTATGCCGGCGTCGGTGAAAGCGTCGATCTGAGGGCCGTCGAGCGCGCAAATGGATTCGCCGTCGCGCGAAACAGGCCGCAATTCGGGCGGACAGGCGAACCCCTCGGACAATCGCCACAGAGGCCGGGGTTCGAGCAGGCCGACCGCGTCGCCGGCCCGCAAGGCGCGTCCTTTGTATCCGCCGATTTTACCCCTGGTATAAGTCGACCGGCTTCCCATGACCGGCGGCACGTCAATACCGCCGCTGAAACATAGGTACGAGCGGCAGCCGTCACGCCGCTCCGTGAATCCCGTCACCGCGATGCGTCCGCCCGGTTTAACCCTGTGGACAGTCCACGACGGAACGCCAATCCCGTCTATGCTCATCGCGAGATCGGCGCCCGTGAGCGCCACGCAGCACTCCTCCCCTAAAACGATCTCCAACCCGAAGAGCGTCATCTCAAGAGCCGCGTCGTTCTGTCCGTTGCCGAGCATAACATTGCCCAGGCGAAGCGAAAATTGATCCATGGGCGACGAGACCGTCACTCCCCTGGATTGATGCCCCCACCGGCCCAAGTCTTGAACCAACGTAAATATCCCCGGTTTTTCAACCCTGAACGGCATTTCGTTCCATCAGCCATTCCGCCCGATAACATCCGGCGTCAGCGTCACGTTTTATGCTCGCGTACTCGTCCTTCGGGACGCTGCGAAACTTTATCCAATCCCCCGCGTCTATCAACGTGGGCCTTTCGCCGTCGTCGGGGTCGAAGAGCCTCAGAGGGGTGCGTCCTATCAGTTGCCATCCCCCCGGGCAGTCGATGCTGTAGGCCCCGGTCTGTCTGTCCGCGATGCCGACGCTTCCTGCCGGAATGAGGGCGCGAGGCGCTTTGAGCCGCGGCGTTGCCAGAGTCTCGTCCAGCCCGCCGAGGTAGGCGAACCCCGGCGTGAAGCCGAGCATATAGCAGTAATATTCGGCGTCGGTATGTCTTTTTATAACCTCGTTTTCGCCGTAACCCGTATGCGCGCATACGTGCGGCATATCGGGCCCGTGCTCGCCGCCATAGCACACCGGCATGACCAAAACGCGGCGCGTTTCCCCGCGCTCGCCGCCGAGATTTTCCAAAGTTTTGCGCACCGCCGTCTCCAGCTTTTCGCGCCCGAGCTTCAAGGGATCATAATGTATCGAGAGGGAGCGGTACGTCGGCACGAACTCGCGCACGCCCCTGACGTTCTTCGAGGCGAGCGCCCTCATCAGGTTCTGGAGCCTGAAATTTGCCTCCATCTCGATCGAGTCCGAGAACTCGACGACAAGACAGCTGTCTCCTGAACCGAGAAATTTTGGCGCATCGTACACCGTCTCGCCTCCCCGCTGAATTTTTTCCGTTCATAATTCTCCCGAATTTCGCGGCCGCGCGTTTTTTACTCGACCGCCGAGGCCATCAGAAGTTTTATCCTGTTGAGCTGGTTCACGTTGCTGACGCTGGAATCGTAATCGAGAGCCAGAATGTTCGCCCCTTTGTACAAGCGCCGAAGCTCCTTCATGACGCCCTTTCCCGTGATATGGTTGGGAAGGCACGCGAATGGCTGTATGCAGATTATGCTTTTAACGTCGTCCTCTATGAGGCGCATCATCTCCGCCGAGAGCAGCCAGCCCTCGCCCGCCTGATTCGCCGGGTTCACCGTATCGCCCACCGTCTTGAGCATGTCGCGGATATCGTGCGGCTCGCCGAATCTCGTGCCTCGGAGCGCCCGTCTCATTGGACGGCGCATCCTCTCCAGGATTCCTATGCCCGCGACTCCGAACAGCTTTGGCAGCAGAGGCCCGGAAAGTTTATCGCGCGCGTACACGGGATCGAAGAGGCAGTAAAGCAGGAAGTTGGCTATGTCGGAGACGACGGCCTCTCCCCCCTCGCTCTCTATCACCTCGACCAGATGCTCGTTCGCCTTGTCGTGATATTTCACCAGTATCTCTCCGACTATGCCCACTCTGGGTTTCGGAGCGGGGTCTATCGGAATGTCCGCGAAATCGCTCACTATGGCTTTTACGTCGTCCCTGAAACGTTTCCAGCTTCCGCGCTCCACGTTGAGACGGCATCTTTCGCTCCATGCGCCGTACAATCGGTCGGAATCGCCCTTGTTCAATTCGTACGGACGGGTGCGGTACAGCACCCTCATCAGCAGATCGCCGTAGAGCATCCCGAGCATCGATCGCCAAAGAGTGACGTTCTTCATGGTGAATTTCTCGGCCCCGCTGTTTCCCTGCGCGTTGGCGGCCAATATCCGCGTCCGCGGAAAACCTGCCGCGTCGAGCGCGCGGCGCAGCAACGGCACGTAGTTGCTCGCCCTGCACGCGCCGCCCGTCTGAGCGTAGAAGCAGTCGGTGGTCTCGGGATCGAACTCGCCGCTCCGCAGAGCTTTGAGAAACTGCCCGACCACGACCATAGCCGGGAAACAGGCGTCGTTGTTCACGTACCTCAGACCAAGTTCAACCGATTCCCGCCCGCCCTCAGGCAATACCCGGAAGTCGAGTCCCTCGCGGCGCATCGCGGCTTCGAGAAACTGGAAGTGGTGCGAGGAAAGAGGCGGGCACAGAATGGTGCGCGTCTTTTCGTCGGCGCGCGCGCACGGCGCGGGCCGTTCGGGCGTGCTGACGGGCAAAGGCCTGTTTTTACCGGCTCGCATGCGCACCGACGACAGAAGCGAGCGTATCCTTATATTGACCGGGCCGTTATTTTTTCCCTCGTCTATCTTGAGGAGAGTATGCGGTTTTCCGTGGCGCTCCAGTATGGCGGCCGCCTGATCCGCGCTTATCGCGTCCAGCCCGCACCCGAACGAATTGAGCTGTACCATGTGCACGTTCGCAAAATCAGGATGTCTCGCGATCACGGTCGCGGCTCTGAACAGACGGGAGTGATACGTCCACTGGTCCACCACGTAGAGCGCGTCCGGTTCTCCGGTCTCGTCGGCGCGCCAGCATACCGAGTCCTCAGTGAGCACGGCCACTCCATAGTTGGTTATCAGTTCGGGAATGCCGTGATGCGCTTCGGGATCCAGGTGGTAAGGATGTCCGGCGAGCACTATTCCAACCTCTCCGGTCTCCTTGAGATACACCAGCGCTTCCTCGCCGTATTTTTTCACGTCGTCCCTGAAACTCCGCTGTTCTTCGAGTGCGCGTCCGAACGCCCGCGACACCTCGCGCACGCTCACCCCGAAACGTTTCAGCTCCCCGTAAATCCGACGCCGCATCGCCGCGCCGCGATCCTTCGGCGTCATGGACATGGCGGGTCGGATGAAATCTACGTCCGAAGCGCGCAGGGCGTCTATGTTCAGATACGCCACATCGGGATAACCGGTGACCACCGGGCAGTTGAAATTTTGGTGAGCGTCCGGGAATTCCATCACCTCGCGCTGTATGACAGGGTAGAAAATCCTTTTGACGCCTCGGGAGAGAAGATCGAGTATGTGCCGGTGCACAAGTTTTGCCGGATAGCATACAGTCTGAGACGGTATAGTGTCGATGCCCAGAGACTCGTCGGGACGTTCGGACGAAAGTTCCACCCTGAACCCAAGTTCGGTAAAAAGGGTGAACCAGAACGGGTAATCCTCGTACATGTTGAGGACGCGCGGGATACCGACCGAACCCCTGGCGGCCGCTTCGCGCGGGAGAGGTTCGGCAAAACCGAAGAGCCTTTTGTATTTTCGCTCGAACAAATTGGGAGGCAGGCGGCGCGAAGACGCCTCGACGCGTCCCGTTCCGCGTTCGCACCTATTGCCAGATACGTACACGCGCCCGTCCTCGAAACCCGTCCTCGTCAAAATGCACCTGTTGCCGCATCCTCCGCATCGCGAGGTGTCGGTGACGGCCGAGAGAGCGCGCACAGCGTCGCGTCCCAGTAGAGTGCTGACGCCCTTGTCCTCCGAATCACGCGCCAGAAGCGCCGCGCCGAAAGCTCCCATCAGTTCCGACAATTCAGGACGCACGACCTCGCGTCCCGTTATCAGCTCGAACGCCCGGAGCAGCGCGTCGTTTTTGAAGGCTCCTCCCTGGACGACTATGCGTTCGCCCAGTTCGTCCGTGCTTCGTATCTTGAGCACTTTGTAAAGCGCGTTGCGCACCACTGAGTACACCAGCCCGGCCGAGATGTCGGACACACTGGCCCCCTCCTTCTGCGCCTGGCGCACGCGGGAGTTCATGAACACCGTACAGCGCGAGCCCAAATCGACCGGCATCATCGAAGTCTCCGCCGCTTTGGCGAAGTCGGAGACGGACATTTCGAGCGACTCGGCGAAACTCTGGAGAAAAGAACCGCAGCCCGACGAGCAGGCCTCGTTGAGAAAAACCTTGTTTATGGCGCCATCCTTTATGCCGAGGCATTTCATATCCTGTCCGCCGATATCTATGACGAAATCCACGCCGGGCAGGAAGAAACCCGCGGCGTAAGAGTGCGCGACGGTCTCTACCTCTCCGATATCGATGCCGAACGCGGCCTTGACCAGCTTTTCGCCGTATCCGGTGACTCCGCTGCGTTTTATCGCGACGCTCTCGGGAATTTCCCCGTACATCTCGGAGAGAAGCTCGCGAACCGCGCGTATCGGCTCTCCGCCGCCCGTCGGACGGTAGCGCGTGAATAGCGCCTCTCCCTTGGAACCTATAAGTATCACTTTCGTAGTCGTGGAACCAACGTCGATGCCCAGGTAGGCGTCGCCGCGATACCGCGCGAGGTCGGCTCGCAGAGCCCTGCCCGCGTTGTGCCTCCGCATGAAGCGCTCGCGCTCGGCCTCGTCTATGAAAAGGGCCGGCAGTACGTTTACGGGCGTTTGCCGGTTCGCGGCGAAAAACGTCCGCGCCTTGTCCTCCAGCTTCGCTATGTCCACCGCGCCGCCGCGTTTTCCGAGTATGGCCGCGCCAAGCGCCACGAAAAGGTGCGGGTTCTCGGGAAATACGCACTGTTCCTTCGTGAGTCCCAGCGTCTCGGCGAAACGTTTTCTCAGTTCCGACAGAAAATAAAGCGGCCCCCCGAGGAACGCCACATTGCCCTTTATCTTGCGCCCGCACGCGAGCCCGCTTATCGTCTGGTTCACTATCGCCTGAAATATCGAGGCGGCTATGTCTTCCCTAGCCGCGCCGTCGTTCAGAAGGGGCTGCACGTCGGTCTTGGCGAAAACGCCGCAGCGCGACGCGATGGGATAAATCGTCCCGTAACCTTTGGCGAGTTCGTTGAGCGCCGCGACGTCGATGCCCAGAAGCGCCGCCATCTGGTCGAGGAAAGCCCCTGTGCCTCCCGCGCACGTCTCGTTCATCCTCTGGTCTATTCCCGCCCCGTCGAAGAACGTGAGTTTGGCGTCCTCGCCGCCAAGCTCTATGCTGACGTCGACGCCCTTGAGATATCTCTCGACGCTCGCTCTGCACGCCACAAGCTCCTGCGCAAACGTGAGGTGCATGCCTTCAGCGATCGCGAGGGCTCCGGAGCCGGCCACCGCCAGAGTTATCATGGAGTCCCCGTAGTTTTGACGAAGCTCCTCCATCATGCTGCCGGCCGTTGTGCGGATATCCGCGTAATGCCGCTTGTACGTACTGTGTATCAGACGGTCTTTCTCGTCCAATACGACCGCTTTGGCCGTGGTCGAGCCTATATCGAGTCCCACATGCAGCAACGCCATGCCAGACCTCCTTAATTTATATTCAAAAACTCTTCGCTTTTTTAAAAGATGCAACGAGACCGAATACAGCCGCGCCGTGATATGTTCTGTGAGGTAAGCGCGGCAACGCGCCGACGTTCGGCGCGGTTTATTCTCTCGCGACCGTATCGGCGCCGCCCGCGCGCCGCGCCGGTTGCGCGGTGAAATCATACGCGGGCCCCTGTCCGCTGACAGGCGATATAAACGAGATATCCGCGCAATACACCGAACCGGCCAGCGCGCGCGCAACCTGGGAACGCGGAGCGGACGGGCACGAGTCCTCCACGCGGCTTGTCCCGTCGATTATCTTGAGCGCGCGGATAAGGCCGTCCACCCTGTTTGGGGGCGACAACTCGGCAAAAAATTTATCGGGGGGCAGTGACGCGATACAGACAGTCAGCGTCAAAAAAACCGCGGCAAGAACGGCGGCGCAGACGCGTCCCGTTTTCCCGCATTTTCGTCTCAAGCTCAAACGCCCACCACCTCGATATGCTTTTTCATTTAGATATTATCACGAAATAGCCGTTCACGCCAAGTTATCGCGCATTCCTCCGGCCGGTTCAAAAACAAACTGTCATTTACATCGTCGAAATGCACTTGTCACAATTTTTACCGCAGACCGTTTCCCGTTCCATGCTGTCCATCGCCCATTGCCAGAGTAACGTAACGGACGGCAGCAGGCTTCTCCCTTTTTCGGTCAAAGTATATTCTACCCGCGGCGGCACTTCGTTGTATTGGTCACGGCGGACGATCCCCGACGCCTCGAGTTCCTTCAGCGACTGCGCCAGCATCATATTGGTTATATCTCCCAGTTTGCGCTTGAGTGTGCTGTACCGTGTGTTGCTGCCCTTTTCCAGCATACAGATGATGGGCAGCTTCCACTTGCCGCCAATCACATCCAGCATGTAACGGATAGGACACGCCAAATCCGCCGTCTGCCGCCCGTCCGCAACCGTTTTGGCCGTACTCATTGCCGAGCGTCACCTCTATAATAGTATTGTTTTTGATACTTTATCAGTAAATACTGCGTTCTTATAAAAATCTCATTTTGTATTATGATCATACCACAGTTTGAATCAAATTTTTAAAAGGGAGCGTACCGGCAATGAAAGAAGTATTGGATTTTTCGAAAGAAACGAAGGAGGTAATCGATCATGGCCGTGAATATTCCGCAAAGTGAACTGGATGCGTTGGAAAATGCCTTCCTGCTTATGTGGGGCAATTTTCCGGAAGCGGTTCAGCTGACTTACAAGACTCGGGAGATCATCGCCTTAAATGACGCCGGCGTAAAATTGGGACGTTCGAAGGGAATGAAGTGTTCATCTCACGGATCGCCGGAAGGGCATCGAGGCTGTCTGGCCAATCAGGCAATGAGTACGCGGCAGCCTGTATTTAAGAAAAAAATCAAAGGAGAGAGAGAAATCATCGTTTA
>JAISDQ010000201.1 GCA_031264605.1 Synergistaceae bacterium
GCCGATGACCGATGAACGCTACAAATTATCGAAGAAAGAACATGATAGGATTTTTCAACGGCTTAATCGGAAGATATTAACGCAAAACAAACCGCAGGAACACCCCACCATAATTATCCTTGGGGGCCAGCCCGGTTCCGGGAAATCACGCCTGACCGAAACGGCGAAGAAATCCGTTTTCGGAGATAAGCGCGTCGCGGCGATAAACGGGGACGATTATCGCTCTTATCATCCGCAAGCCAGAGAAATTTACGAGCGGCACGACAAGAATTTTGCCGAACTAACCGATCCGGACGTCCGCGTGTGGACTTCGAGCTTGCTTGAAGCCGCGGTAAACGATAGGCGCGATATCATCTTCGAAGCTGCCATGCGAAACAAAGAGCCTCTTGCCGCGCTCACGGAGACACGCGGATATGGCTTCTGTCTGGTATGGTCTCGGCGTGATCATTCGAAACCCTCCTTTCCATTAACTCCAAAGGAAAACTTTCACTTAGCTCAAAAACCCTCAACGAGCAATGTTGAAGTTGAATTTATTATCTTCGGCGTTGAAGATGTTGAAATTTTCAACATTCCTCCGGCACCATAAACCGTTGCTATATCTGGCGCAAGGTAATAAATTCAATTTTTTCAACTTCAACATTCCTCTATCTACTCAAACATCAAACAGGGTACGCCTGCTCCGCGGACCCATGACATGACATCCTGCTGTGTGTTCAATTTGCCTTCTGTGAATTGGCGCGGCGTATTTCCTCAATGGCGCGGCGGGTATTTTCGGCTTTACTCTGGTACTCCCGTTCAGCTTCCTCCTCTGGCATATTGCGCCACCGCTCAAACATTTGCGTCCTTAACTCATGGATATCATCAGCGTTAAATCTTGCGAGGTCCATATTATTATTCCCCTTTCCCCAAAAGCATTGAGGGAGCCATTATTCTAAGTACCCTATACCCCTCTTGGATATTGACAGCCTCGACGGCTGTTATGGCGCGTAAATTCACAATGTGGCGGAAGTTCCAAGACAATATAATGTCACAGTTATGTACTGTCGCAATGGCTATATGCATAGCGTCATCCTTGCTCTTGGGAGGGAGCCCGCCTCGTTCAAAATAAAGGGCGCTTAATCGCTTTGTCTCGTCATCGCGAAGAACATTTTCAAAGTTGATTTCGGCCACGCATTGGCGCATAAAAGAACGTTTTGGCTCGGCGCAATCGTCTATTTCGACAAAAGTTAAATCGGAAATAACTATGTCGTACATATCAGTCCTGATGTCTCCCCATAGCCTGAGAGTGTCGCTCATCTTATCCGGCGCGTCCTACTGATCGAGGTAACTTATTACCGACGTATCAAGGTATATTCGCGGTTTCTTCACTGTGGCTGTTCCTCCTTGGAGGCGTCTATTTCGGCTCTGATCCCGGCCAGTTCTCCGGATAAATGTTCTTTCTTGGTGCGTGGGCCGCGTTTACCGGGCGTGCGCATTGCTATCGCTTCTTCTGGAATCATCCAATCACGGGCAAATTTGACAGCTTGGAGCCTGCCAGACTGACATAGCTGTTGTACTCGAATAGCTGTAATCCCCAAAGCCTCAGCAGTTTCTGTGACAGACATATAATTACCCTTTAAATATTCCATATGCTCATGCCCCCTACACGATAATATTATTTTATTTGCCTAGGCATAGAATAAGTAATTTTACTGATTTTATTTTATTTGTTTAAACATATAGTTTCCCTATCACTCACCGGGCCTACCTTGGACGCCAAAGGAGGATGAAGATTTGAGAACGAGGAAACGCAAAACAAGCGGCGCAGCTTGCGCCGCGCCGCGGTCATTATCCAAACGGTTCCTATGCCGTGAGGCCCGTCACTCCAGGTACCTCCAGTAATTCACCACCTGGTCGTTGGATATGACGGTGGTCGTTCTCACGCTGCCGCCTACATCTGTCAGCAACAGGGCGTTCAGCGTCGCCAATGACTTTACCGACTCCTCGTTCGCGACGGCGTTGTTTATAGTCGTTGTGGCGTCGGCCCCGTTGAGCAGTTCGTAAGTAGCGATAATGGTCTCTTTTTGGCCCTTCTCGGAGTGCGTGAAACCCGTTATTTTGATTCCGTCGAATTGCAGGTACTTCGAGTGTCCGCCATTCCACATGCCCGCCATTCCGGTGTCCATAGCCAGCACATACAGTCTGGCCCGGCCGTTTTTCTGCCCCGTGTCGCAGAGGGAGGGGCCGCTCTCGACTTTCTTCTCCTGGAACGTCGCGATGTATAATTTTCCGTTCAGCATCAGCGGCGCCGTCGTGACGTATTCGTCATTGTAGGTCCCGTCCGTCCGTTTCAGTTGGATATACCAGCCTTTATCGCCCAGGGCGATGCCATCGGCGCCGGCGTCTTCGTCGTCCGCCTTTACGCGAGTCCATTCACTCCTTCTGGTCATGCCGTAGTTCGGGGATTCGTCGTCAGCCATCTCAGGCAGTTTGAAGCTGAAAATCAACTGGTCTTTGTTGGGTATCATCGGGTTGAAGTCGTCCATCTTGCCCTTGGTACCGACGTTCGACGTGCCGCCCGCCACCCATTTGTCGGAGCGGTCTATGCGGGAACCGGCCACTACGCCCAACGGAAGCGCGTAGCTGTCCGTCGGGTTATCTCCCGACGCGCGCAGCGTGGCGATTGTGCGGATATTCCATTGCTCGCGCCCCAGGGGCTCGTCTGTGGCGTAATTCACGAACGACACGTAGAATATGTTTCCCCTGTTGTCCGCCGTGAAAACGCCCCTAGCGACGTAATTGCTCTCCCGCGAGGCGAAGAATACCGGCTCGGTGACGACCATGCCCATGTACGGATTGGGGATGTTCGCGCCTTTTGCGCCTTCGCTTCTCCATTTGGAGTCGTTCGGCAAGGAGCCGCTGTTGAACACACGAATACCGTCGGTCGGGTCGGTCGGATAGGGCGTCGAGGATTTGTGATACTTCACGTCTGGGTCTATCAGGTAAAACGCCGCGCCCACCGTGCCGTTGCGGTTCAAATCCAGATAATTCTGAGCGCCGCCGGCAAGGGCTATTATGTTGTAATGGCCGTCGGGAGTGGATTCATGCCTGGCCACGCTGAAATGCGGCTTCGGGCTGTTGAAGCCGAGCTGCAAGAATGGGTAATGGTCGCCGCTCGCGATCACGTCCTCCCAATCCACATCTTTGTAGGTGTCTTCATAGGGGTCTATGCCTTTATCGTTGTCCTTGTCGAGCCGGTACAGGTGCAGTACCCTGTCCTCGTCCTCGTACATCTCGCGATACCATTCGAAAGCCGGAGTCGCCGGGGCGGAAACGTCCATCATGTATATACCGCCTCCGCCGCGCCCCAGCGTGGCTACTAGTTTCGCCGCCCATCCCGTGCCCTGGCCGCCGCTCATGTCCATATAAAATCTCTGCACCGGGCCGTCGAGCGTGAACGATGGCCGCGACGTGATCGGTACATCGTCGCTGGTCGTAGTGAGTTCTTCGTCGACGTTTATCCAGCGGTACTGGTCGGTCGTCTTATCGTGAGTGGTCTTGAGGCCGAAAAGCCTGTAGTTCAGCAGGCTCGGCGGCGGCAGAATCGCCATGTCCTCCCTGCCGCCGCCGCCGTCGCCGTTGTCGTCGGGGGGCGTCGCGTCGACCACATGCAACAGCCCGTCGTTCGTCTGGAAATACAGTTTGTGCGGCAGAGCTTTACGGATCGGGTCATCCGCGTAAGCGAAATAACCGGGCAGCGAGTTCTGCACGGGGGGCGGTCCGCCTTTGGCTATGCCGGAGTTCCCCAGGTCGGACAGCATGTACCTTCTGTCGTGCCGCATGTCCTTCCCAGTCCCGTAGTCGATTTCGTAGCCGTGATACCAGTTAATGAGCGCCCTCGATGGGTGCATCCTCTGATTCCAGTTATTGTTGACAGGCCCCAATACTGCGATGTCCATCGAGGCGATCGGAGGCACGAGGTTGATGCCGTAATTCGTCATATCCGGGTGCTGATTGCTGTACGGCGTGTTCGGCGCGGTAGGCGCGGCAGGCGCGGTATATTCGAGCTTTTCGTAATTTTTGCCGTTATTTCCCGCACCCGACCAGAAGACGAGATTGCGGGACTCTCCAGCGGACAGACTGTGTCTCCTATCGATGAGCTTTTTGCCGGCTTCCCAATCTGGGGTTACGCTCATCTTCATCTCTCCGGTGACGTTGTCCTTGGCCACGATGTTCTTGGCAACTTTTCCTTCCCACTG
>JAISDQ010000204.1 GCA_031264605.1 Synergistaceae bacterium
AAAAAACAGTGAGATTCGGGGAGGGTTTTTTATGAGCAATGTGCCGGATGTAAAACTTGGCGTCGTGGCCGTTTCGCGCGATTGTTTCCCTATGGCGCTTTCTTCGAGGCGTCTTGCGGCGTTGGCCGAAGAGCTGGGAAAAGCGGGGACTGAAATCGACTTTTTCGCCGCCAAAACGGTGGTCGAGAACGAAACCGACGCGCTGAAAGCCCTGGAGGAACTGCGCGCGGGCGGAGCGAACGCGCTCGTCGTCTATCTCGGCAATTTCGGCCCGGAGGGGCCCGAGACGCTGCTCGCCGCGAAATTCGGCGGTCCGGTGATGTTCGCGGCGGCGGCCGAGGAGACCGGAGAAGACTTGTTCGACGGGCGCGGCGACGCTTACTGCGGAATGCTCAACGCGTCGTACAACCTTGGGCTGCGGAAGATAAACGCGTATATCCCGGAGTATCCGGTGGGAACCGCGGCCGAAGTCGCCGCGATGATAGCGGATTTCGAGCCGGTGGCGCGCGTCATCATCGGCGTCAGGAACCTCAAGATTTTCACCTTCGGCCCGCGCCCTTACGATTTCCTTGCCTGCAACGCCCCGATAAAGCCCCTGTACGACCTCGGCGTCGAGATACAGGAGAACTCGGAACTCGATCTGTTCGCCTCTTTCAACGACCACAAGGACGACAATAGGATAAAGGCCGTGGCCGAGGACATGGCGAAAGAACTCGGGAGCGGCAACAAGCATCCCGGCGTGCTGGAGCGGCTGGCGCAGTACGAGGTTACGCTCGCCGACTGGGCCGGGAAAAACCTGGGCGCGTCGAAGTATCATGTATTCGCGAACAAGTGCTGGCCGGCGTTTCAGACACAGTTCGGCTTCGTGCCCTGCTACGTCAATTCGCGTTTCGCCTCGCGGCTCACGCCCATTTCGTGCGAGACCGACATATACGGCGCGCTCTCCGAGTATATCGTCTCGGCCGCCACACGGATCGCGCCCACAATTCTCGACATCAACAACACGGTGCCGGCCGACCTGTTCGCGTCTTACAGCGCGTTCGCCGGAAACTACGGGCCAACCGACCTCTTCATGGGCTTCCACTGCGGCAATACCCCGGCGTGTCATCTGGTGAAACCCTCCATGGAACACCAGCTCATAATGAAACGCTCGCTCGAAGCCGACCTCCCGGAGCCAAACATCACGCGCGGCACCCTGGAGGGCGCCATACGCCCCGGGAACGTAACGATATTCCGCCTTCAGTCGACGGCCGGCGCCGAACTCAAGAGTTACGTCGCCGAGGGAGAGGTGCTGGATATTCCGCCGCGGTCGTTCGGAGGCATAGGCGTGTTCGCCGTGCCGCAGATGGCGCGTTTTTACAGGCACGTCCTGGTGGCGAAGCATTATCCGCACCACACCGGCGTCGCGTTCTCCCACGCGGGCAAGACGCTCTTCTCGGCCATGAAAATGCTTGGGGTTGAGGACGTGGCGTTCAACCGCCCGGCTGGAGCGCTCTACCCGGACGAAAATCCTTTTGCGTAATACTGAAATCCTCAGATAGAACCTTTTGGTATAAGGAGTGAGTTTCATGTCCAGGAAGTACACGATAGGAATTGATTTCGGGACGCTCTCGGGGCGCGCTATAATCGTCGACGCCAAGACCGGCGACGAATTCGCCGATCACGAGTACGTATATCCGCACGCGGTGCTCGACGAACGCCTGCCCGACGGCACGCCTCTCGGCGTGGACTGGGCGTTGCAGCATCCGGGCGACTGGCTCGAGGTTTATTACAACACGGTTCCGGCCGTCCTCAAAGAAAGCGGGGTCTCGCCGGAGGACGTGATAGGGGTTGGGATAGACTTCACCGCCTGCACGTTCATGCCGGTGAAGCGCGACGGCACGCCGCTCTGTTTCGTGCCGGGATTCGAGTCCAACCCCAACGCGTGGCCCAAACTGTGGAAGCACCACGCGGCGCAGGACAAGGCGAACGCGCTGAACCATGCCGCGCATTCCCGCAAAGAGGATTGGATCAACCGTTACGGCGGCAAGATTTCGTCCGAATGGGAGGTCCCGAAGGCGTGGGAAGTCCTTTCGCAGTCGCCGGAGGCGTACGCCGCGGCCGATTACTTCATGGAGGGCGCGGACTGGATAGTGTGGATGCTGTGCGGCAACCCGACGCGCAACACATGCACGGCGGGTTACAAGGGCATTTGGCACAAGCGCAGGGGATATCCGTCGCCGGAATTTTTCGCCGCGCTAGACGGCAGGATGAAAAATTACGTGGCCGAGAAGCTGGACTATCCGATAGCGCAGCTCGGCAGCAGGGTGGGCGGCGTCACAAAAAAGATGGCGGAGAAAACCGGTCTCAAAGAGGGAACAGCGGTGGCGGCCGGCAACGTCGACGCTCATGTCGCGGTGCCGGCCCTTGGCATAGACGGCCCGGGCAAAATGCTCGCCATAATGGGCACGTCAACCTGCCATATATTCGTGTCGAACGAGGAGAGGGACGTTCCGGGCATGTGCGGCGTCGTCGAGGACGGCGTGTATCCGGGTTACTACGGTTACGAGGCGGGGCAGAGCTGCGTTGGGGACCATTTCGCGTGGTTCCGGGAAAACTGCATCCCGGCCGAGTATATCGAGAAAGCAAATGCCGAGGGCCTGAAACCGCTCGCGTATCTCGACAAAAAAGCCGCCGGGCTCAAGCCGGGCGAGAGCGGCCTCGTCGCGCTCGACTGGTGGAACGGCAACCGCTCGGTATTGGTCGACGTGGACCTCACCGGAACGATGGTAGGGATGTCGCTTTCCACAAAACCGGAGGAGATGTACCGCGCCCTCCTGGAGGCCACGGCGTACGGCACCCGCAAATTGATCGAGCAGTTCAGGGAATACGGCGTGCCGGTGAACGAGTTTTACGCGTCCGGAGGGCTGTCGCAGAAATCTCCGGTGACGATGCAGATATACGCCGACGTGATTAAGATGCCGATTAAAATAGCGGGGTCGAAACACGGCCCGGCGCTCGGGAGCGCCATATTCGCCTCCGTGGCCGCCGGCTCCGCCAACGGAGGTTACGACGATATACTGACCGCTGCCAAAGCGATGGGCAAGATCAAGGACGTGATCTACGAGCCGATTCCGGAGAACGCCGCGATGTACGATAAACTTTACGCCGAATACGTCATCCTTCACGACTATTTCGGACGCGGGGCCAACGACGTGATGAAGCGGCTGAAGAACATCAAAAAGTCGTTCAAATAGAGGCGCGCGAATGCTCGAACAATTGAAAAAAGAGGTATTCGAGGCCAACCTGCTGCTTCCCAAATACGGCCTCGTCATGCTGACCTGGGGCAACGTCTCGGCGATAGACCGGGA
>JAISDQ010000236.1 GCA_031264605.1 Synergistaceae bacterium
CGGAGGAAACCAACAAAAAGTAGTCGTTGGAAAATGGTTTAACACCGACGCGGAGATTTTCATCTTTGATGAGCCTACCCGAGGGATCGATGTGGGTGCTAAAATTGAAATATATAACATTATGAATACACTGATTGAGGAGGGAAAATGCGTCATTATGATTTCTTCCGAGCTGCCGGAGATATTAGGAATGTGCGATCGGGTCATTGTTATGAGAAATGGGCGTATTACTGGAGTGATTGAGCGTGATGACAATGAATTTAATCAGGAAAGTATTATGAAAGTGGCGGTTGCGTAAGATGATAGGGAAATCAGGGATCAAAAAAAGTAAATTTTCCAATATATTGGGCCCGTTTATTGCGCTAATGCTGTTGTCGTTATTATCTTCAGTGGCCATTAACAAGTTTTTCTCCGTAGCCAATTTATTGAATATCTTGCGGCAGGCGTCGATTAATACGCTGGTTGCCACTGGGATGCTTTTTGTCTTGCTGACCGGTGGAATTGATTTGTCTGTAGGTGCGATTATCGCCTTGTCCGGATGTATGATGGGTATGATAGTAAATAAAGGCGGGCTGACCGATCCCGCTCTGTTGTTGCTGGTCGGTATCCTGTGCGGTATCGTTGTTGGACTGGTCAACGGGCTTTTGTTTACGCAGTTAAATTTACCTCACCCTTTTGTTTCCACCCTCGGTACGCAGCTCTTTATCAGGGGGTTTTGTCTCTGGCTTACCGGTTCGGCGTCGAGCGGTGGATTTCCCGATGGAGTAATGTATCTTGGTTATGCCAGTATCGGCGGATTTCCGGTTTCTTTCCTGCTGGTTATCCTGGTCGTGGTGATCGCTTCCATATTTTTAAACTGGACTGCTACGGGACGTTATATTTATTCCATTGGCGGTAACCGTGAAGCATCCAGATTGTCGGGCATTAAAGTAAAACCACTGTTAAATCTTACATATACTTTATCGGGCGTTTTATCTGCCCTGGCGGGAATCGTATTGGTCGGCCGGGTAGGGTTGGCGTATCCTAACGCGGGAAGCGGATACGAGATGAACGCAATTGCTGCCTGTGTAATTGGCGGGGCGTCCTTTAACGGCGGTCGCGGAAGTATTGGCGGGACTTTAATTGGCGCGCTTCTGATCGCCGTGTTGAATAACTCCTTGAACTTATTAGGAGCAAAGTCGGACGTCCAGCAGATGATATTAGGATTGGTGGTGGTTACGGCTGTATTTATCGATGTTGTTCGGGGACAACAGGAAGCCCGGATAAGAAGGCTGGCACAGGCTAAAGAATAAGGAAACGCCCCGTGGGAATAACCAAAATGTTAAAAAAATAACATGCAAAGGAGTATGTTTTATGAATTATCGCAAACTGGGCAAGACAGGATTTGAAATATCGGAAATTTCTCTGGGAACTTGGCAACTAGGCGGCACTTGGGGACATAACTTCGACGAAAACATCGCTTTTGAGACCATGCAAACCGCGGTAGACAACGGCGTGAATTTCTTCGACACCGCCGATGTTTATAACGATGGCAAAAGTGAAGAGGCCATCGGCAAATTCCTGAAAAAACACAGCGACAAGAATATATTTGTCGCTACCAAAGGCGGTCGCGGTTTTGCCCCGGATGTGGTGAAGGGTTTCGCGCCCGAACATCTCGAAGGTTTCCTGACGAACAGTCTCAAGCGCCTGCAAGTGGACTGCATCGACCTTCTTCAGCTACACTGCCCTCCGACCAACGCTCTTTACAATCCCGCCGTGTTCCATGCGCTGGACAACTTCAAGAAAAAGGGCATGATTAAAAACTACGGCGTCAGCGTGGAGCGGGTGGAGGAAGCACTCAAGGCCATTGAATTCCCGGGCGTGGCCACTGTGCAAATCATCTTCAATATGTTTCGCTTAAGGCCTGCCGAGCTGTTCTTCACACAAGCCGCGGCCCGTGACGTGGGCATCATTGTACGCGTCCCGCTTGCCAGTGGACTTTTGACGGGTGCTTATACCAAGGACACCAAATTTGGTGATCAGGACCACCGGCAATACAACCGCGAGGGGCAGAGCTTCGACAAGGGCGAGACCTTCTCGGGCGTCGACTTTGCCCGCGGGCTTGAGGCTGTCGAAGAACTAAAAAAAGTCTTCCCGGATAGGCCTTTGTCTGAATACGCGTTGCGGTATATCCTCATGCACTGCGAAGTAAGCTGCGTTATTCCGGGCGCAAGCCGCGCCAGTCAGCTCACGCGCAACCTCAAGGCCATGGATGTTTCCCCGCTGACTCCCACCCAGATGAACGCCGTGAAAAATGTGTACGAGACCTATATCAAGGACCCCGTGCACTATTTGTGGTAAATAAGGAGGTTCCGTTCATGAGAAGCGCGAAATTGGTTTCACCGAAAAAAATTACGGTATATGATAACGAACCGGAACCTAAAACTGGCGCGGGACAGGTATTGATTCGGGTTAAAGCGGTAGGTATCTGCGGAAGCGATGTTCACGTATGGCATGGCGAACGCCCTGACGTGACTTTGCCGCGCGTTATGGGACACGAATTCAGTGGCGTTGTCGAGGCTGATTCAGGGAAATTCAAAAAAGGGGACAAAGTTGTCGTAGACCCTGTAGTGTCATGCGGAACCTGTGTGTCCTGCAAGCGCGGCAACCCCAATTTATGTTCAACTGTCAAATGTCTGGGCGTCCAAGTGGATGGAGCGTTTTGCGATCTCATCGCTATACCGGAGGAAAAGGTCTATCGTTTTCCGGACTCACTGTCTTTTGTGCAGGCCAGTATGATAGAACCGTACTCCATAGCTTCGGAGGTCATATTCAGAGGAAATCCCGCGAAGGACGAAAAAGCGTTGGTTTTCGGCGCCGGCCCCATAGGGCTCTGTATCTTGGAAGGCCTGAAACTCAAAGGGCTTTCAGTCATGGTGACCGACTTCGTGGACAGCCGTCTCGCCAAGGCAAAAGAGCTGGGAGCGGATTGTTTCGTGAACGGCAAAATGGAAGATCTAGCGCAGGCGGTTAAATTGTTTACCGAGGATTTCGGGCTCGACTTCACTGTCGACGCGGTCGGTAACCCAAAGGTAATGGAAAACGCCGTTGAAATGGCCGCGCCCGGCGGCCGCATAGTCGTATTGGGGTTCAACCCGGTTCCCGCACAAGTACCGGAGTTGTTCCTTGTGCGTAAAGAGTTGAAAGTTATGGGAACCCGTATGAACTGCAAAAGATTTCCCGAGGTTCTGGCATGGTTTGGGGAGAAGAAAGTTCATCCCGACGCCATGTTGAGCGCTGTGTATCCTCTCTCGGAAATAGGGACGGCGTTCGAGCGCATTGCCGCCGACTCGGACAATATGTTAAAGGTCGTTATCACACTATGAGTACATTATTTGACCTTAAAGAAAAAGTAGCTATCGTCACAGGAGCGCGCAAAGGGCTGGGTTTCGGTATGGCCGAAGGGCTGGCGGAGGCTGGAGCGAATGTCGTGGGAGTCGGTCCTATAGTTATGCCAGAGTTGGAAAAAAGCGTTACGTCGCTTGGTCGTAAATTCCTGTTCATAGAGGCCGACCTTACCTCGCAGGAAAGGATCACTGCCATCATTGAAGAGACCGTAAACCAATTTGGCGGAGTCGATATATTGGTGAATAACGCCGGTATAATCCGCCGGGCGGATTTGCTTGATTTCACCGAAAAAGATTGGGATGACGTCATGAACATCAATCTCAAAACGGTGTTCTTTTTGTCTCAGGCCGCGGCGCGGCAGATGAAAGAACAGGGACGCGGCGGGAAAATTATCAGCATCGCCTCGATGTTGTCATTTCAAGGAGGGATCCGCGTCCCGTCCTACACTTCCAGCAAAAGCGGCGTTATGGGATTGACTAAGCTCATGGCCAACGAGATGGCAAAATTCGATATTCAGGTCAATGCCATCGCTCCTGGGTACATGTCAACCGATAATACCGAAGCTCTTCAGAAAGATCAGGCGCGTAGCAAAGAAATAGTGGGCCGTATCCCCGCAGCCCGTTGGGGAATGCCCGACGATATGAAGGGGGCGGTTATTTTCCTGGCTTCCAAAGCATCGGACTATGTAACCGGCCATACTCTGGCTGTTGACGGCGGATGGTTGTCGCGATAACCATCAAGAACATAACTTCCGCACCTGGCAACTTCGCTGAGCCTACTGAACTTCTTCCAGGCAATCAGTCAAAGAATTTATTTAGGAGGTTTTGATGCATGGCAAAATACGTGACATTTGGCGAGGTTATGTTGAGGTTGTCGCCCCCAGGTTTTGAGGTGCTGTTTCAGACGCCTCGCTTGACCGCCACGTTTGGCGGCGCCGAGGCCAACGTGGCGGTTTCTTTGGCCAACTACGGCGAGGACGTCGCCGATGTCACGGCAGCGCCGAAAAACGTCATAGGCGACGTTTTGATAAAAGAACTCAGGAGCTTCAGCATATGCACTAAGCACATACGCCGTTCCGGCGACCGGCTTGGAATTTACTTCACGGAAACAGGAGCCGCTATGCGCCCGTCCAAGGTAATTTACGATCGCGCTAACACCGCGATAGCCGAGGTGAAACCTGGGGACTTCGATTGGAACGCGATTTTCGACGGAGCAAAGTGGTTCCACACGACCGGTATAACCCCAGCTATAGCGAAAGGTACGGCCAATGTCGCCCTGGAGGCCGTAAAACGCGCCAAAGAAAAGGGCCTGACGGTATCCTGCGATCTTAATTATCGCAAGAAACTCTGGAAGTGGGGCAAAACTCCTCAGGAGATTATGGGCGAGCTGGCGCGCTACGTTGACGTGATGATTGCCAATGAGGAAGACTGCCAGAAGTGTCTGGGCATAGAGATGGACATAGATGTCACGGCTGGAAAGCTGGACGCCTCGAAATATGAGTACCTATCTAAGAAGGTCATGTCGGAATACGGCAACGTAAAGTACTTGGCCGTGAGTCTGCGTGAGTCGGTTAGCGCGGATTGGAACAACTGGTCTGTCGTGCTGGCATCCAAGGACGCTTTCCACGTCAGTAAAAAATACGAGATACGTGACATAGTGGACCGCATCGGGGGAGGCGACTCCTTCGGCTCAGGCCTGATATGGGGGATGAACCATCTGGAAGGGCTTCAGGACGCGGTGGAATTCGCGGCAGCCGCGTCGGCGCTTAAGCATACCATACATGGAGACTTCAACCGCGTCGCGCTAGACGATGTTTTAAACTTGATGGGGGGCGACGCCTCCGGTAGGGTGCAAAGGTAGCAGGAAAGCCGCCTCTGCACCAGTCAAAGCAGAAAGGAGTAAGTATTATGTTAGAAAGAAAAGCAATAAAGAATCGCTTCGAGGACAAGGTTGCAATCGTAACCGGCGGCTCGACAGGAATCGGTTTCTCCATCCTCGAGGAGCTGGCCAAAGAAGGCGCGAAGGTCAGTTTCACAGGTGTCAGTGAGTTGGGGTATGAGGCCGAAAAGAAGCTAAAGACGGCCGGCATGGACGTTATGTTTATCCGCGGCGATATGGAGAGTGAAGAATTCTGCAAGCAAGTGACGGATCAGACCGCCGAGGTTTACGGAACGGTTAATTATCTGGTCAACAACGCCTTTTCCTTCTTGGCGAAATCGGACAATGCCACTCACAGGGATTGGGAGCGCAGTTATTTTGTCGGTCCAGTGGGCTACGCGCGCATGATAGCGAACTGCAAACCCTATATGGAAAAGGTGGGTGGCGGCGCGGTTGTAAATATGTCGAGTGTTTCGGCCAGCATCGCGCAGATCAATCGTTGGTCATATAACATGGCCAAGGGCGCGGTCAATCAGTTGACTAAGTGCGCCGCGTTGGATTATGCCAAGTACGGCATCCGCGTCAATTCGATCAGCCCGGCCTGGATATGGACGCGTGAAACGGCTAAGGCAGCCGATCTGGATGGCGGCGGCCGGGAAAAATGGGAGCCGGTCTGGGGCGAGTATCATATGCTGGAGCGCGTAGGCGATCCTGTGGAAGTCGCGGGACCGACGTTGTTCCTGTTGTCAGACGACGCGTCCTTCGTCACTGGCGCCGATCTGCGCGTGGATGGCGGTTATCTGAGTATTGGGCCGGAAGGCATCGGTAAGACTACGGTCAACGCGGGATCTTATTAACATAAATACCCAGCTGATTTATATGTGTATGGTAAATGGGAACACGATACGTATATAAATTCTTATATGCGTTTTATGCTCTTAATCAGCTTACACATAGGCCATTACTCATTTATGTCGTATGCGCATATAAAAAATTCTGGGGATTACGTTACTAAATTAAAATATAGGTTGAGGGTGGATAATATGTTGGATTTTGGCATTGTAGATACGCATGTGCATTTATGGGATATGGATAAATTCCGTTATCCGTGGCTGGATGTTATCCCGCAGATCAATCGTACCTTACTGCTGAATGATTATAAGCGGGCATGCGGCGATATCAACGTCGAGAAGATTGTCTTTATGCAATGCGAGTGCGAGCCGTCTCAGCATCTCGAGGAGACGGCTTGGATAACCGAGCTCGCGAAAAAAGGGGAACAGCGCATAAAAGGGATTATATCCTATGCGCCTCTGGAATTGGGTGCGGCTGTGGAGAAGGAACTGGCAGCACTTGCTCAGAATCCTTTGGTGAAGGGTATTCGTAGGATTATTCAGTTTGAGCCTGATCTGGAATTTTGCCTGGAACCGGATTTCATAGCCGGCGTTAAACTACTGCCTAAGTATGGTTTTACATTTGAGGTGACCATAGCGTATTACCACAATGCGAACACGCTGAAGTTTTTGGAGCAAATCCCGGAGGTCTCCTGTATCATCGACCATATTGGAAAGCCAGGCATCAAAGACAACCTGTTGGATCCTTGGCGGCGCGAAATGAAAGACTTCACTCAGCTACCCAATGTATATATGAAGGTATCTAGTCTGGCAACCGAGGCCGATCATGAGAACTGGACCATCAATCAGCTTCGTCCCTATGTAGATTGCATTTTCGAGAACTTTGGCTTTGAGCGCACTTGCTTTGGCGGCGACTGGCCGGTTTCTTCACTGGCGGCCACGTATCCCACCTGTGTCAATACCCTGCTGGAATTAGTTTCAGGCGCTTCCAAACAGGAACTGTATCAATTGTTTCGGTCCAACGCGGAACGTTTTTACCGCGTATAAAGATGTTTGCCCCGTACTTGATAAATGAATATAGCGAACAAAATGGTCAAGCGTGTTGTATGACGGTAGCGATTCGGCATTCCACAGTGTTTTACCTGAACAAGTTGGGATGAGATTCAAGTTTGTCTGAGGCACGGATACGCCAACAGAGAGCATATCGTCGACAGACTGAATCAGCAACTCGCCATCACACTAAGCCCCACGCTATGCGTGGGGCTTAGTGTGGGCGGTAATTTTTCAGTCAATATTCAGCCAAGAGTTTCATGATCCTAAAATTTAAGTTTTTTATCGCAATATCATACGGCGTTCGGCCTGTACTATATTTGGCCGTTTTATTGTCGCCTGCGTCCAATAATATTCTTGTTAAATCAAAATCTTTCGCCGCTGCCCGATAACTCCTCCCCTACCAGACGATTTACCACGTCCGCCGCTCCACAGAAACGTAGGAAATACTTGGGAATTTACGTTAATATCGAGACGCGCCCCCTTGCCGAAAACAGGGGGGCGCGTCAACGGTATTATTCGCCGCAGATGCAGATCGGGTGTCCCGCGGGGTCGAGCATCGTGGTGAAATTGTCTCCGCCGAACTGATCTTTCGTTTTCACGGCGCCAAGAGACTCGGCTTCCTTGACGGCGGCGGCGATATCCTTGACGACAAAGTCGAAGTGGATTTGCTTCTGCTGTTTGCCCGGCTGCTCGGGCCACACCGGAGGAACGTAGTCCTCCTCCCCGACGAACAGTAAAGTCATTCCGCCGGTGTCCTTCAAAACGGGCATTCCGAACATCTCGGTTTTCTCCCAGCCCAGAAAACGCGCGTAAAAGTCGCGCAGACCTTTCGCGTCCGCGCAGTCGACCGTGATGTTCGCCAGTTTTATTCCCTCAACCATCGCGATATCCTCCTCAGGTTAATATATTGCGCTCGAGAAAGCGTGAGTCAATTATAAGGCATTTACGCAAAACACCCGGTAAAATTATATGGTTCTTATGTTTTTACCGCGGCTGGATCGTTATCATTGGTTTTACGCCGGAGAAGGTAGAATATTCGGCGCGCCGCCCTATGATTTTTTGAAGCGCACTATCGTCACGCCAAAACCGCCCTCTCCCTCGCCGCCCAGTCTGAAACCTTCGACGTAGGGCAGGCGTTTGCAGAGGTTCTGAACTTCGCGCCTCAATATGCCCTCGCCTCTGCCGTGGATCACTGACACCTCGCCGAAACCGGCGCGGTAGGCGCGGTCGAGGTAAGTCTCGGCCATTGGCGTCGCCTCGTCTACCGTCATGCCGCGTATCATGATGGAGCCGGGCACTCCCACGGGCGACGGAGGAGCGGTTATTTTAACGCGCGAGCCGCTCCCGGTTTCCAGTACCGCGCCCGCCTTTTGAAAAGCGCGGTCAGCCTTTTTCAGCGACTTGTTTTCCTCTCCGGTGGGCCTTCGCAGCATTTTAAGGGGCAGTTCCATGCGCGCCGCGCCGTAGGATACCACGGCCTTGTCACGCCGTATCTCCTCCAGAACGCCGACGGCCGAGGTGCCCGCCGCCGCCACGTTTTCGCCCTCTTCGAGGGGGCGGTCGTCGCGTCCGTATTTGTGTTCCATCCGCTCGTCGGTTCTCATTTCGGCCTGCCTGCGTATTTTGTCGAAATGCCTTTTCGTCCTCCCCATGTGCCTGTCCGCCGAGGGCCTGTCGGAGGACGTCATGGTCTTTAACAGCGATTTCGCCGCCGTCTCCGCGTTTTCAACTATGCCGAGCGCCTTTTTGTCGGCGTCTTCGAGCATTTTGTCGCGGCGTTCGTTCAGCGCGCGAAGTTCAGCCTCGTACGCCCCGCGTTCGCGCTCAACCTCGGCGCGCATTTCGTCGAGGCGCTCGTTTTCGCGCTCTATCGCCGTGCGCTTCTCCTGCAATTCGCCTATTATCTCCTCCATGCTCGCCTCTCTCGTCCCGAGCGCTCCGTAGGCCCGTTCGAGCACATGCCTGGGCATCCCCAGTTTTTCGGCTATCAGCAGGGCGTTGCTGCGCCCCGGAATGCCTATGAGCAGGCGGTACGACGGCGACAGCGTATTGACGTCGAATTCGACCGAGGCCGACTCCACATCGGGACAGGCGAGGGCGTAGTGTTTTATCGGGTTGTGATGCGTGGTCGCGAGGACTAGAGAACGCCGCCCGCGCAGCGCGTCGAGTATGGCGACTCCGAGCGCCGCGCCCTCTTCCGGGTCGGTACCGGCGCCCAGTTCGTCCAGGAGTATCAGGGAATTTTCAGAGGCTGCGTCGAGTATCTTTTTGACCTGCGAAATGTGCGCGCTGAAAGTGGAAAGATTCTGTTCGACGCTCTGTTCGTCCCCTATGTCGCAGTAAACGCCGCCGATATCGCCGATCTCCGAGCCTTCGCCGGCGGGTATCGGAAAACCCATCCACCCGAGACAGACGCACACGCCCGCTGTTTTGAGCGCCACGGTCTTGCCTCCGGTATTCGGCCCCGTCACCACGAGAATCCTGAAATCCTTGCCGCAGGATATGTCGATTGGGACGGCGGCGTTCCCCAGAAGGGGATGCCGCGCGCGTTTGAGGCCGAATTCGGCGCGGTTCACGACCAGCGGCACATGCCACTTGTCGCGCCGCACCTTTTCCGACAGCGCGTAAAACAGGTCGACGGTTCCGAGCGCGCGTTCGGCGTCCAATATAGCGTTTTCCCGGTCGAGCATACGGCCCGTGAGCTTGTGCAGTATCCTGCGCTCCTCGGCGTTTTCGTCCTCCGCCATTACGGCGTGTTCGTTGTTGAGCGCCATTATCGCGTGGGGTTCCATGTAAACGCTGCTGCCCGAGCCAGAGCGGTCCGCCACTATCCCGGGGAAATTCGTCAGCGCGTCCTGCCTGACCAGCACGGCGTGGCGGCCGTTTCGAAGCGAAAGCACCCGCTCCTGGAGCATGGACGATATCGCCGGATCGGCGAGGATATTCTGCCCCTTGCGCCTTATCTCGCCGCGCACTCGCCTCATGCCCTCGCGTATTTTCCTGAGCCTGTCGGAAGCGGTGTCGCGCAGGCTCCCGTCGTCCTCGACGACCGAGAGGATTTCCTCCTCGCGCGAAAAATCATGGAGGTCCTTGATGAGCGCCGAAAATACCGGCCATTCGCGCCGGGCCTCCGTCAGGGCTTCCTTTAAGCGGGCGGCCCCCTGAAGCAGACGCCTGATCGAGATCAGTTCCGCGCCGGTGAGCATTCCGGAGACCCGCGCTTCCTCAAGCAGGTATCCGACAGCCGCCAGTTTGTGGTTCCAGGGGAGGTCTCCGTATTTATCCCTGTAGCTTTCCACCGCGCCGAACAATTCGTGCGCGGCTCGCAGTTCATCCACGCCGCGCAGGGGAACGGCGCTCTTCAGCATGGAGGCTCCCAGGTCACAGCGGCAATCGCGCCTTATAATGCCGAGAATTTTGGATATTTCGAGAGATTCCCTCGCCGCGCCGTCTATTATCATACGGGGAACCGGCAAAACCCGGCGCTTGCCGTCACATCTCCGCGTCAGGCGCCGCTTCGTCCAGGCTTGTGATCCCGGGCAGCGCTAACGGCAGCGTCAGCGTCGCGTCTTCGCTCACAGCCTGTTCGGCGAATCCGGCCCGGCGGATTATGTACTCGCGGGCCTGTTCCTGTATCGCGTCGATATCCGGGAGCAGGCCGGCCTTGCCGAGCAAGTCCGACGCCACCGGCCACGTAATCGCGACCGCCGACAAAACGATGCTTTTTTGAATCCACGCGTCTCCAGCCAGCGGCTGTACCACGAATCCTCCCATCAGAACCAGAAGGGCGATCACGTACGCCTTGAACAGCCCGACCAGAGCGCCGAGCGTTTTGTCCGTGACGGTGAGGCTCGTCTTTTTGACGACCTTTTTTACTAACGTCTCGATCATCGCGCTGCCGAAAAAAATCACGAAGAAAATGGCGAGCATGGAGAGAATAGTCGCCGTTACGGCCGACATGCCAAAATTCGTCATCAGAATGCCGGCGAACGGCACATAGAATTTTACGGAGCAGAAGAAACCTCCGGCAGTTCCGATGAGCGATATCACCTCGCCGGTGATCCCTTTCATTATCCCCCGGACGACGAAAAAAACTCCGGCCACGAGCAGAGCTATATCGACGGAGTTCATTTGAATCAGTCCCCTT
>JAISDQ010000018.1 GCA_031264605.1 Synergistaceae bacterium
GCCACGGGTATGCCGATCTCGCTCTCCGCCTCGTCGGCTATGCCTTGCACGTCGTCGCCGATGATCCCGGAGGCGCAGGTCGTGACGATGAATATGACGTTGGGTTTTGCCCGTTCGGCCACTTCCCTGATTGTTCGGGCAAGTTTTTCGTTCCCTCCGTAGATGGTGTCGTTTTCATCCATGTTGGTGCTGACTATGGTTCTCTGTTTGGGGTTGCCGACTCCCCTGTGTATCCCGTTGACGCGATAGGTAAACGCGAACTCGTGCAGACATCCCGCGCAGCCGACCGGCCCGTGGCTTATGACCGCGCTGTCCTGAATCAAAGCGACGGCGCAGACGGCGTTGCTGGTGGAGCATCCCATGCACTGGCTGAAAGAGCGCAGCGAGTCGGTCAGCTCGCCGCATCTGGCGCACTCGACCAATGCCGAAGCGCTGCCGTTGAACCCGGTTATCGAACCCAGCCTGTGCTCCCTAACCGCCACTTCCGCCGATTTTAAATTAACGACGCTCAAAAAAATCTCCCCCTCGATATCCCTTTGAACCGCTTTCGCCAACGCAATGCCGCGTATCCTCTCCGCCGTTGAATATAACTACTAAACAGATAGGATTTATTTTAGTTTCATTATAACGGGATATCCCGCGTTGTCAAATATAAAAAAACAACGTCCGAGTGCGCGCCGGAATAAACCTCTTGGCGGAGTTTTTATACGTTATATGTCCATTCTTTCAGAAAACTATCGGGGAACCGCTTGGTTTGTTCTTGTCGCGTATATTGCCTGTTCGCCTATTGTGTCAATAAATTCCCATGGGCCGTTTTATTTTGAGGCTATACATATGACGTGATATGCACGATTTTCGTTCTGACAGATTTTCGGGCAGCCTCTGAACCGCGGGTAAAACCTTGGGACGGAGCCCGAGATTTTGCCCCCGCGGTTCAATGAACGCTACATTTTTATCACTATCTTCACCACGTCGTTTTTATTATCGATGTTGAAGCGGAACGCTTACCCCAGGTCCAACAACGTTAATTCGTCGGAGGCAACGCCGGATACGTCTATCGCGCCGCTCGACAGGGCATTGATCGCGACGGGGTACTGGTTCTTGTACCTGAATTTGGACTTAAAGATATTACCTGGTTTGTAAACGCGGGTCGTCCTTCGTGCTGGCTATCACTGTAAGACCATATCTTTCGACGATGGGATCGGTAATCCTGCGCGTCCGTTCCACGCGCTGCTCCGGGGTCAAATTTTTCGTTTCCTCGTAAATTTCACGGCGTATGCGGTTTACTTCCTGCTCTATATCATTCGTCATTCTCATTTTCAACTACCTCCATCGGCGAATAAATTTCAACGGCATGATAACCGTTTAGCGTATTGATATTGGCCGTCATTTTTATAGTCTTGCGTTTTACGATATGTTGAAAGTTCATGCTGATTATCATATCCAAATCATTCACTGCGGCGATCGCAATGTGCAGGCCATCCATTCTATATTTAAGAGGGATCACACCCTCTGTGACATAAACATCCGCTAACCGTTCCGCTTCATCATTGTATTCCAAAATTAAAATATTGTATTCAGCGATAAGATTTATCATCTTATCGCGTTTCTTTACTGGGGCTTTTTCCAATTCTTCAATCACGGAACGGGACGTGTAGGCGAGATATTTTCCGGTGGCAGTCTCTTTGAACAGCCTTACCGTATCGGCGGAAGCAAATCTATCTTCGTCAACATAGAAATTGAACATAGTAGTTTCCAAATATATTTTTGGTGTCCTCATAGACTTTGATCCTCCAGAGCGGGAATCCCTTCACCAAAGTATCACGCGAATCATCAATAATATCGTAAAACGACGATCGCTTTACTTCTTTCGTACAATTATAACAACTTTGCCGTTGTTTCTCGTGGGTTCTTTTCTTTGCGCCATAATCCTTCGCAATCAAACTACCAAGGCACTCTTCATAATTTTTCTTTCCCCCGAATGGGGGGAAAGAAAAATTATAATAAAAGGGGTTCGGGGAATCGGTTCCCCGAGACTTTGCCCCCGCGGTTCAATGAATGCTACATTTTTATCACTATCTTCACCACGTCGTTTTTATTCTCGATGTTGACGCGGAACGCTTCCGCCAGGTCCTCGAACTTGAATTCGTCGGAGGCTACGCCGGATACGTCTATCGCGCCGCTCGACAGGGCGTTGATCGCGACGGGGTATTGGTTCTTGTACCTGAATATCGTCCTTACGTCGGCCACTTGGCCCATCAGTTTGGCGAAGTTGAACGGAATCACGTCGTCGGGCGGCATGCCCACGAGGACTATCGTGCCGCCGCGCTTCACCGCGAACGGAGTCTGCTGAGTGGTGACGGTCGCGCCCGCGGTCTCCATCACTATATCGGCGCCCTGCCCGCCGGTAGCTTCGAGTATCGCCTTCGTCGAATCGGTCTTCGACGCGTCTATCACCCGCGTAGCGCCGAGCTTCATCGCTTTTTCGAGCCGCCTGGGTATGACGTCGGCCACCGTGACGTCGGCCGCGCCCCTCGCCTTGCACGCCAGCAGCGACATCAACCCTATGCAGCCGGAGCCGAGAATAACCGCGGAGTCGCCGAGGCCGACGCCGGCGACCGAAGCCGCTTCAAGCCCGACGGCCAGGGGCTCGATCAGCGCGCCTTCCTTGGACGATACGTTGTCGGGAAGTTTGAACGCGCGGTGCTCGGGAAACGCCACGAAATTCTCGAAACAGCCGTGATAAGGCGGCGTGGCGAAAAATTCCACGCTCGGACAGAGGTTGTAACGGCCGGTGAGACAGTATTCGCACTTGCCGCAGACCAAACCGGGCTCCAGCGCCACCCTGTCGCCGACCTTCAATTTTTTTACGTTCGGGCCCACTTCATACACGGAACCGGCGCACTCGTGCCCCAGAATAAAATCGCCGTCCACTATATAGTCTCCTATGCGGCCGTGTTCGTAATAATGCACGTCGGAGCCGCAGATACCGACGTACTCCAGTTTTACGACGACCTCCCCGTCCTTTGGGGACGGCATCGGCACGTCGCGGAACTCCATCTTGCGCAGCCCTGTCATGAAAGCCGCTCTGTTTTTCATTTCTTTCCCCCCGATGTCCTGAAATCGACGGCGCGGCCTAATACCGCCGCGCCGTCGCACTTTTCAACTATCAAACGCGCCCTGCGAATTCACGCCCGAATTTAAAGCGCGCCCGCGGCTTCCAGTATCTTCACGAAATCCTCTACGTTATCCTTCGTGATGAGAGGGTTGCCGATATCGGTGTTGATTTCCTTCTCAGCGCCGGTGAGGAGCTTGTCGGTGGAACTCAGCAGCAGTTCCGCCAAGTCGTAAGCCGACTGCATGCACGTCGCGGTCATGCGGCCTTCCTTGATGAGAAGCACGGCCTCGGCCGTTCCGTCGACTCCGTAGGCGAACAGCTTGTCGAACTTCGGATTGCCCTTCACGACTTCAAGAGCGCCGGCGCACATATTGTCGTTCATGGAGACGATGGCGTCGATCTGGCTTTGGGACTGCACCCAGTCCTCCATGAAAGTCATGGCTTCGTCCTTGTTCCAGTGCGCTATCTGTTCGCCGACTATCTCGACGTCAGGGCGCTTGTCGAAGAACTCGATCTGCCACGCGCGGCGGCGTTCGTCGGCGTGGAAGTTTCCGGGAGGCCCGTTGAGCACGACTACCTTCGCGTTCTGCGGTATCTGCGTGAGCGCGAGATCGCAGTTTACTTTCGCCTGCATGTACGGATCGGCGTCGACCGAGGACGAGCCCGGTATCCCGTCTATGCGCGCGTTGGTGGTGATGGCGATGATACCGGCCTTGACGACGTTCTCGACGTACGGCCTCTGCGCCTCGCCGTTGTTCGGCTGAACGATGATGCAGTCGAACTTGTTGGTGATCGCGTTCTCGATCATGCCGTTTTCTTTTTCATCGTTGGCCTCCCCGTCGAAGACGGAAAGCTCGATATCGGGATACTTCCCGGCCTCGGCCTTGATTGCGTTGGCGAGCCAGGCCGCGAACGAGTCGGCCTGCGCGCGCGCGATGTACGCGACTCGGTACTGGGCCGCCTCGGCCTTCCCTCCCGCGGCTAGCGTCAACGCGAGAACCGCCGCCAGGAACAGCGCTAGAAACTTTGGTGCGTGCGTCTTCATCCTCTAAAACCTCCCTACAGATTTTTTTATCCGTAACTCGGGCGTCTGCCCGTTCTACGCCGTTACGCCTTTTTTGTCTATGTCCCCCAGGCTGCTTCTGGTCCTCCGCCTGCCCTTCGCCCATATGTCGTAGATCACCGCGAGCGCTATTATCGCGCCGCGTACTATCTGCTGCACATAGCTGTCCACTCCGGTGAGGTTCATGATGTTGTCGAGAAAACCCACTATGAAAGCTCCGGCCAGCGTGCCGGCGGCCGTCCCTATGCCGCCGGAGAAGCTGGTGCCGCCGATGATGGCGGCGGTCAAAGCCTGAAACTCGAAGTTGATCGCCCCGTTGGGCAGCCCCGCGTTGACGCGGCTCATGAAAAGCACGCCCGCGATCCCGACCAGAATCCCGTTGAACAGAAACGCCTTGTATTTCACGCGCCCCACGGCTATGCCGGACGCGACGGCGGCTTCCTCGTTGCCCCCTATCGCGTATATCGACCGCCCGAATCTGGTGTGCCGCAGAGTGTACCACGTGACGATGAATATGCAGACCATGAATATTATCGGGGTGGGAACGCTCGCTATACTGCCCTGCCCGAACACCACAAAATCGCCGAGGCGCAGGAGGTTCTGCCCTTTCGTATACAGGAGCGCCGCGCCGCGCGCCATGGTCTGCATGGCGAGAGTGGCGATGAAAGGCGGCACCTTGAAGTTGGTTATCATCATCGCGTTGACGATATTGCAGGCCACGCCGGTGGCGACTCCGGCGGCGAAAGACAAAATCAGCGCCCCCCATACCGGAACCGACGCCGCGACGGCCCCTTTGAACGAGGCGACCGCCAGCACGCCGGAGAGGGCGATCACGGAACCCGCCGACAGGTCGAGCATGCCGCCTATTATGAGTATCGTCTCCCCGAACGCCAGTATCGTGGTCACGGACAACTGCCGGGATATATTAGAGATGTTGGCTATCGAAAGAAAATTCGGGTTCGCCCGGGAACATATGACGAACAAAAAAGCCAATACCATGAAAATGCTGTACTGCTGCCTGGCCGTATTCCACGCCGAGCCGATTTTACGCCGCTCCATACGAATGCCCCCTCGCCCGATCCATAGCGCCTATCGCGTATTTCATTATGGTCTCCTGAGAAAATTCGTCCCTTTTCAGCTCTCCGGTAACAGTTCCCTGGCTCATCACGTATATGCGGTCGCACATGCCCAGGAGTTCCGGGAGGTCCGACGATATCATCACTATAGCCTTGCCGTCCTTCACCAGTTCCGTCATCAGGCGGTATATCTCGTATTTCGCGCCCACGTCGATGCCCCGCGTCGGTTCGTCCAGTATCAGTATGTCAGGATCGCGCAGCATCCACTTCGCCAGCAGCACCTTCTGCTGATTGCCCCCGGAAAGCGAGCCTATCGGCGTATCGAGCGACGGCGTCTTGACCCTCATCCTGTCGAAAATTCGTCCGACGAGCGAATTTTCCTCGGACGAGTGTAAATATCCGCCGTATATCATGCGCTCCAGGCTGGCGAGCGAACAGTTTTCCCTCACGCTCCGCATCGGAATCAGTCCGTATCGCCTGCGGTCCTCAGAGAGCATCGCGATGCCGTTTTTGATGCTGTCCGCCGGGTGCGTTATGCGCGCCGCGCGCCCGTGAACCTTCACCGTCCCTCCACTGATTTCGTCGAGACCGAACATGGCCCGCGCGACCTCGGTGCGCCCCGCGCCCATAAGGCCCGCGAAGCCCACTATTTCGCCCCGCCGCGCGCGGAAGGTCACGTTCCTGAACGCCTCGCCGGATATGCCGTCCGCCTCCAGAATATCCTCACCTAATGGCACGGATTCCTTGGGGTAGCTGTTTTCCAGTTTGCGTCCGACCATCAGGGATATCACCGCGTCGATGCTGAACTCCGACGCGTCCCGCGTCCCGACCGCCTTGCCGTCGCGGAATACCGTTATCTCGTCCGCTATGCGGAATATCTCGTCCAGTTTGTGGGAGATATAAATTATGCTGACGCCGCGCGCCTTCAGCGCCAGTATTTTTTTGAACAGGGCCTCGACCTCGCGCTGCGTTATCGCGGAAGTGGGCTCGTCCATTATTATGACGCTGCAATTCTTGGACACGGCCTTCGTTATCTCTAGCATCTGTATGTCCGATACGGTCAGGTCTCGCAGTTTGGAGCCGGGCGAGTAAGGGAGCCCTTCGGACTGGAGCAGTTCGGCGGTGGCTTCGCGAATCGCCCTCCAGTCGACGCGCCCAAAATTGTTCACGGGCCATTCCCCAAGGAAAAAATTCTCCGCCACGGTAAGTTCCGGGATGTAATTGAGTTCCTGAAAAATCATGGATATGCCGAGACGCCTGGCGTCGGACGGGGAATTTATCCTGACGGGGCGTTCGTCGACGTATATCTCGCCGGCGTCCGCCTGATACACGCCGTTTATTATCTTCATGAGCGTGGACTTGCCCGCGCCGTTCTCCCCGCACAGAACATGCACCGACCCTTTCCTGACGGCAAAATCTATACCGTCGAGAGCCGTGACGCCGGGAAAGAGTTTGGTGATCCCCGCAACCCTGAGCCTGATTTCATTCGACATTGAGAACGCCTCAAACGCGCCGTCAGATTTTTTTATATCGACATTGTTGCATTCAGAAACCGCGTAAAATAATACAATTCAACCGCCGCCGTGTCAATAAACGCGGGCCGCCCGCGGACGGCGGTTTATTGCGGGACAGGCCGTTTTCAAACTCTGAAACTATCCACGGATCGCCGGAAACAGTCCACTATGGCGGGGTCGAAGTGAGTGCCGCTTCCGTCCAGAATGATCCTGACGGCTTCCTCGTGAGAGAAGGCTTTCTTGTACGGGCGTTCGGAAATCAAGGCGTCGTATACGTCGGCGACGGCCATGAGCCTGCCCTGAAGCGGTATGTCATGCTCTCTCAATCCTTTCGGATAGCCCGAGCCGTCCCATTTTTCGTGGTGAGTCCCGGCAAATATCCTGGCATATTCGAGGAAGGAACTCTCCGAGGTTCCGCGGCATATCTTGTCGATGATCCTGACGCCGAAAACGGTGTGCCGCTTTATCTCCTCGAATTCCTCGAAGGTAAGTTTGCCGGGTTTCAGCAATATGCTGTCGCTTATCGATATTTTTCCGGCGTCGTGCAATTGCGACGACTGAACGAGCAGCCTCATATTCCACGCGCTTATTTCGTCCGCGTACACTCCCGCGTTCCGCAGGGAGTCAGCCAATATTCCGATCCATTTCTGCGTTCTCAGAACATGTCCTCCGGTAGTGTCGTCCCGGCTCTCCACGAGGTCGGCCAAAGTATTGAGGATTGTGTTCTGAAGCTCCACCACCTTCGACACCTCTTCTCTCACCATTCTTTTCAGGTTTTCGTTGAAATTCTGCAGCTCGGTTTTCTGGCGTTCGAGAGTTCTTCGCTGCGATTCCATCGTGAGGTGAATTTCGACCCTTTTCAGGAGAGCGTGAGGTTCGAACGGTTTGGTTATGTAGTCGACGGCTCCGAGGGAGAGGCCCGCCGCCTCGCTCTCTGGATCGTTGCGGGCGGTCACGAATATTACGGGTATATCGCTGGTACTCGCGTTTCTCTTCAGGAGTTTCAGCGCCTCGATCCCGTCAGTGTCGGGCATGTTGATATCGAGAATTATCAGGGAGGGCTGTCTTGTATCGAGCAGCTCGAACATTTTTTTAGCGGAAGGAACGGTAAACACGTCGTAAATGTCCGACAGGATATTCTTGGCGAATTTGAGATTCGTTATGTCGTCGTCGACTATCATCACTACTGTTCGGTGAGGTTTCAAGTGTCCGTTCATGGTTTCGCGTCCTTTATGAGAGTTTCGACCACATCCGACGCTTCCTCGAAGTCGGAGACGAGAACGTAGTCGGAAATTCGCGTTATCGCGTCACTGGCCGCGCGTTCGGGGTGTATGCGGGCAAATTTTTCGAGCATCGCGTCGATGACGCCTATATCACGCCCATCAAGCGCCGCTTTCTGTATCGACAGCTCCTCGCTACTGGGCGAGCGTTCTTCCCCGGTTCTTTCACCGGCCCGCGCTTCCAGCGCCTGTTTTATATTATCCGTTATTCTTTGGATCATTGCAATAAAGGTATCATTTTTTTCGCTTATGTGCGTGAAGGCGGGACATGCATAAAATGGTATAATCTGAAATATGCCGGCATTTTAAAGAGAGGGGAGGGGACGCGCGCAGATGAAGCTGAAGAGTGTCCTCGCTCCGGAAGCTATTTCGGAGCGAAACGCGGTCGCCGAAATCCTCCTGTGCGTCCTGTTCTGGGGAGTGTCCTTCGCGGGCATGAAAATCGCGGTCGCCCGCGTCGAGCCGCTGCTCGCGGTGTGGCTTCGGATATTCCTGGGCTTGTTTTTGATAGTTCCCGCCGCGCGTTACAGGGGCGAGTCGCGAAGGCCCTTTCGCGACGAAGCCGTTCCGCTGCTCGTTCTCGCTTTTCTGGGCATAGTCTTTCACCAGAATATTCAGTTCGCTGGAATGCGCAGCGCGGGAGTCGCCAATTCCAACTGGATGATAGCCGCGACTCCGGCCGCGGTAGCGGTATTGGGCATAGTTTTTTTGAAGGAGCGCGTAAACGCCGCCGCGGTATTGGGGTTGTTGTTCGCGGGAATAGGCGTATTGCTCGTCATCGGGCTGGGAACGAAAGGGTTTGAAATATTCGCGACGGGCGGAACCGGAGACCTGCTGATCGCCGCGAGCGCCGTCAACTGGGCCGTGTTCCAGGTAATGTCGCGCAAATTGCTGCGCGGATGCTCTCCCACGTTCGCCATACTCTGGATGAATATTTTCGCGTTTCTCATGCAGTCACTGGCGGTGTTCGTCTTTTGGCCGCAGGATTTTTGGGGATTGCTGCACGTTCCGATGCGCGACTGGTGCGTGATCCTGTTCCTGGGGTGCGTATGTTCGGGCTTGTGCTATGTTCTGTGGTACGACGGGCTGTCGGTGCTGACGGCGGCCCGCGTGTCGGCTTTCCAGTTCCTTCAGCCGGCGGTGGGCGTTATTGTGGCGTATTTTTTCATGGGAGAACGGTTCACGCCCTATATTTACGCGGGCGGAGCCATGATTTTGGCTGGGGTGTGGCTGATAAACAATGCGAAAGATTAAAATATCGACTTTCAACGTCAATTCTATCAAAGCGCGCCTGCCCATACTGCACGGTTTTCTGACGGGCGGCGGCGCGCCGGATATCCTGTGTTTTCAGGAGACGAAATGTCAGGACGAGGATTTTCCGCTCGATTTCTTCGAAAACCTCGGTTATCGGTGTTCCTTCAGCGGAATGAAATCGTACAACGGAGTGGCGGTAGCGTCGCGCGAACGGCCCTCTTGCGTCGCCGCCGGATTCGGCGACGGCTCGGATTCAGAGCAGGATCGCGCGCGGATTTTGAGAGCTTCGTTCGGGGATTTGGACGTGGTCTGTACCTACGTACCGCAGGGAAAATCCATGGACAGCCCCGATTTCGCGTACAAAAAACAATTCCTGGCGCGGATTCGGGCCCTGTTCGAACGCGACTACAGCCTGGACGGTAAAATGCTCTGGACGGGCGACCTGAACGTGATCCCCGCCGATATCGATGTAGTACATCCCGAAAACAAACGCGATCACGTCTGCGTCTGCGGCGAGATACGCGCCGCGCTCGAATCGGTCACGTCGTGGGGGCTTGCGGACGTGTTCCGAAAGCACAGGCCGCAGGCGGGCGAATTTTCTTTTTGGGACTACAGGGTGAAGGACGCTTTCGCGAGAAACATCGGCTGGCGGCTGGATCATATGTTCGCTACGCCGGGACTGGAGCGTCATTCCGTCGACGCTTACGTCGTGCGCAAGCTGCGAGCCATGGAACGCCCCTCCGACCATACCGCCGTGACGGGCGTGTTCGAAATATAGCCGCATGGCTCGAATTCTGGCGGAAGCCGCCCTGCCCGCCACAATGGGAGAATGGGTGCAGGGCTGGATAGGCGGCGGGGAATCACTCGTCAGCCTCGTGGTCTCCTGGAGCGGCGCCGTCGAGTTGCGCGCGCCGGACGCGAGGGATGTTTTAAACCCGTGCGGGGAGAAATCGCTTCGCGCGTTCGGAGAGGCGAAGAAAATTTTCGCCGGAAGCACCGCGGGGGTATTTCCGGAGGGAAGTTCGATAAACGTCATAAACCCGCTTCCCACGACAAGAGGGCTCGCGACTTCCACAATGGACGTCGCCGGAACTTTCGCCGCCTGCGCCGCTCACGCCGGGGCGGAACTCTCCGAGGAGCGGCTTTTTTCTCTGTGCGCGTCCGTAGAGCCGAGCGATGGTATAATGTTCAATGGCCTCGCCCTGGTAGACCATGTAAAAGGCGAACTCATAGAACGGCTTCCCGGGCCTCCGCCAATGACGCTCGTGGCGGTCATTCCTCGGCGAACGCTGGATACTGACAGCTACAGGCATGATGTTTTGGCGTTGGAAGCGCTGCGGGGGTATTCGCGCGAGCATGAACGCGCATACGATATTTTGAAGCGCGGTCTCGCGGCGGGCGACGCCGCGTTGGTGGCGTCCGCCGCCACCCTGTCCGCGGAAATACAGCAGAGAGTGACGCCCAAGGAGGAATGGGACTCGCTCATGGAGGCTCGCCGCCTCACCGGCGCGATAGGGATCGCGGCGGCCCATTCGGGCACAGCCTCCGGGCTTCTGTACGCGCCATCGGACAAATTCGGCGCTGAACTGGCCGAAAAATGGCTGGCGGACGCTTTACGGGCCGGAGAGACGGGCGTGACGATAAGGCGGACGTCGGTCCGCGGCGGCGGGTTTTTCTCGAAAAAAAGGTAAATCCGTGCATGGCCGAAACGGTTGATATACGGCAATAAAACATATTCGACGATAAAACTTGAAATTTCAGATAATTGTATATATTATATTTCTAATATTCGCAAGTGAATCGGCGGACGCCGAGGTTATCGTGTCCGAAGGGGAGTTAGAGGATGAAAAAATGCACCCGCTGCAACAATGTAATAGATTGGGATAAGCCTTTTTGCCCGTTATGCGGAGGCTCAGTGACGGACGCGCCGAACTTTCCGAAAGCGGAACCGGGCGCTCCCGCGGTGGTGGAAAAAATAAGTTTCCCCCAGAGGGAACCCGCGTCCGTTCCGCCGCCGCCGGCAATTTTCCCGCCGGTTCCGTCGCCGGGGCAAGCGGCGGTTCCCCCTCTCGTTCCGCCCGCCCCCCCGCTTGCGCCGGCCGCGCCGCCAATGGTTCCGCCGTTCGCGCAAGTACAAGCGCCGGTTCCCGCGGTTCCGCCCGTTTCGCCTCCCACGGTAAGAGTGCCGGTTCCGCCGGTACAGGCACAGACTCCGCCGCCTCCGCCGGTACCTATGCCGCCTGCCGTGCCGAAGCCTGTCGCCGCGCCGCCGCTGCCGCGCGCTGTTCCGCCTGTCCCACCGGCCCCTCAGGCCGGACTGTTCAGTCAAATCCATCAGACGCCCGGCATTTCGGTTCCGCCGGCGCCGCCTCTGGCCGATGCCATATCTCAAATACACCATGCCGCCGCCGTACCAGCGCCGCCTTCTCCACCGTCTCCCCCCCAGAGCGGAGGCTTTTTTTCGCAGATACATAAGCCCTCGGCGACGCCGTACCGCCCCGCTCACGCGGCCGAACCTTCGGAAGAACCGCTGATCGCGTTTCCCAAATCCGGAGCGCCTTCGCCCTCCGGCGCGAACGCGGAGCCTCATGACAGACATAGCGCGCCGCCGCCGCGTTCGCGCGTCACGTTTCAGGATTTAACCGACAGAAACGACGGAAGCGAGGCCGCGCTCGGCAACGCCTTGGAGGCATTGCTGAAAACAGGGCCTCCCGTCGATTTCGCCCCGCCGCCGCCTGCGACGCCGCCGCCGTTTTTCATACCGGCCGCGGACGAGGAAGAAGCGTCACTGCCGTTCGCCGTGGAGCCTTTCGGCGGCGATAGCCCGGAAAAAGACGTTCTTCCGCCAAACCTCGCCGAGATAATGGGGATCAATTCTCTCGCTGATTTGAGCAATAACGCGGGGGAAACCGTTCCCAAAACGGCGCCGCAGACGCCTCTCAAACCGCAAGTCCCGCCGCCGCCCGCGCGGGACGTCATACCCGACTTGCCCGAAGATAAGCCGAACGTACGCCCATTGGGCGACGACAATGATTTTCTCAAGATGTTTCCGGGCGTCGGAGGTTAATCTCCCTGTTTTTTAATTTTTCGGCGAGATGATTTTTTCAGGGCACGGACAGCACTCGTTAAACAAAAAATACGAGCGCTTTTCGGAAGTTTACCTAAAAACAAACAAATACAGAAAAAGAACGAGGCTTCCCTCTTCGCGAAAATCTGAGCGGGAGAACGGCGAGTTCGCGTTACCGTCAAGGCGCGCGCCGAGCGTGAAAAAGCGCGGTATGGTTTGGCGTAT
>JAISDQ010000030.1 GCA_031264605.1 Synergistaceae bacterium
CCGCCGCCCATATCCAATATGCGAGTTTCGAAACTGAATTCGTCACGCAGCGCTTTTATGAGATTGAGCACCACGTCGAGGGCTTCCAGGTGAGTGGAGTTATCCATCAACTGCGAGCCGACATGAAAGTGTAAGCCCATCAGTGAGACGTTTGGCAGCGTCCCGCGCAACGAGACGGCGTCCCTTATCATTTCGGCGGGAAGGCCGAATTTGGAACCCGTCCCCCCCGTCGACATATATTTATGGGTGTGAGCCTCAACGCCCGGCGTGACTCTCATCAGCACGCCGGCGCGAATATTCCTCTCCCCCTCCATCCTGTCGATCAGCGCTATCTCATCCATGCTGTCGCAGATGAACTTGCCGACTCCGTAATCGAGCCCCGCCGCGATTTCTCTCTCCGTTTTGCTGTTGCCGTGAAATGCTATTTTTTCGGGAGGGAAACGCGTCTCTTTCGCCAAAAACAGCTCCCCCTCCGAGACAACGTCGAGTCCCAGCCCTTCTCTCATGAGAATCCTGAGCATGTCCTTCGTGAGGAACGACTTAGACGCGAAGAACGATGAACAACGTTCGTACTTGCCGTCGAAACAACCCTTGATCGCCCTTATCCTGCTTACAATCTCATCCTCCGACATGACGTACAGCGGCGTCCCGTACTCGCGCGCCAGTTCGGTAACATCGACCCCGTGAAATTTGAAATTGCCCATGCGAATCACCCCGCGTCAATTTATTGTCAGAGACCTGAACGGTGATAAAATAAATAATCCCATGCCACGGCGGCGTGTACCGCGCTCAGTATCGGCAGGGCGTCCTCGTCCACGCGAAATCTGTTGTTATGTTCCGGAAACGCCGTTCCCTTCTCCAGGTTGCACACTCCCGCCAGATAAAACGTGCCGGGAACATGCTCCAGGAACACGCCGAAGTCCTCGGTTCCCATCGAGGGATTCGGTATCGTCACAACGGCGTCCTCGCCCAGGAGCGCCTTGACGGCGTTGCCCGCAAACTCGGTCATGGCAGGATCGTTCACGACGCCGGGATAGCTCTCGTTTATCACGACTTCCGCCTCGGCTCCCATGGCCTTCGCGACTCCTTCGGCGATGCCGCGCACGGCTTCCGCCGTCCGGCGCCTCATCTCCGGCCCCAGCGTGCGGATGGTTCCCGTCATTTTCACCTCGTCGGATATCACATTGCGCTGACTTCCCTTGCTGTTGAACGTCCCTATCGTTACGACCGCCGGCTCCAGAGGGTCGACCTGCCGGCTTACATACTGCTGCAGCGCGGTCACCACCTGAGCGCCTATGGCTATCGTGTCCGTGCCTTCGTGCGGGCGAGCGGCGTGACTGCTGCGGCCTTTGACGGTTATGTCAAATTCGTCGGACGCCGCGTGCGCCTTGCCGTACCTCAGGCCGATCTTTCCCGTCGGCAGGCCGACGCTCACGTGCGCGCCAAACATGGCCGATACTTTCGGGTCTTCCATTCCCCCGTCGTCGATCATTCGCTGCGCCCCGCCGTCGCCCTCCTCGTCGGGCTGAAAAAAGAACTTGACGTTTCCGGGCAATCGGTCTTTCAGGCGGGACAGTATCTTGGCGGTTCCCAGCAGGGCGGCGGTGTGACAGTCGTGTCCGCAGGCGTGCATTACGCCGGGCCGCTTGGACGCGTAGGGGACGTCGCTGTACTCCTGCATCGCGAGCGCGTCCATATCGGCTCTCAATCCAACCGTCCCGCCGGCGGCGCCGCCCTCCAACAACCCGATGACGCCTGTATCGGCGGCTCGCCTGGTCGTTATGCCCAGTTCCCGCAAATACGCCTCCACTTTTTTCGCCGTCTCGAACTCTTCCCGGCCCAGTTCGGGATATTGATGGATATCCCTTCGCAGGCATATGATCTCGTCCTTTATTGCCCCCGCTTCCCGCAGAAAATCCGGCGGCATTTGAATATCACTTCCTTTACGCGCGTTTGTTTTCCCGGCCGTGAAGTGATTGCAAATCTCCGTCGAAAACACAACCAGTATAATGTCGCGCTCCGTTTCAGGCAACTCAGTTTCGGGCGTCGGCAGCCGCTCAAAGTGCTAAAATATTAAAAGAGGATGGCGCGCCATAAAATATAAACGTTGGGGGATCGGTTTAATTGTACGACGAATATACGCTTGAAAAAAGGATTCAGAGAGAAACGGCTAGTTTCAGCGGAATCATGGGGATTTACGCCGACGACTTGAACGGCCGTGTCGTCGAACTTTGCGCCGACGAAGAATTCGAGACGGCCAGCACGATCAAGTCGTTCATTCTGGCCGACCTCTTCCTGCAAGTTCACGAAGGCCGAAAGGACCTGTCCGACACGCTTCCGTACGAGAAGGAAAATTACATCGGCGGGAGCGGCATTCTGAAATGCCTGGACGAAGGCACGGCGCTGTCCGCCAGGAACATGGCGACGCTGATGATAATCGTCAGCGACAACATCGCCACGAATGTCCTGATAGATTACCTCGGGCTCGAACACATCAATTCCACCATAGCGTCACTTGGGTTCACGCGGACGAAACTGCTCCGGAAGCTGATGGAAGGAGCGGAAGACGAGGATTGGCCGCCTCTCGGCGTCACGACGCCGAGGGAGTACGGACAGCTTTTCGCCATGCTCGCGCGCGATGAGCTTGTCAGTCCCGACGCGTCCAAACAAATGCTGGACATATTCAAAAAGCAGCACTATAACGAAATACTGACAAACTGGCTGCCGCCCTATTATTTGGACGAAGACAACTTCGGAACGGCGGGAACCGAGATTTACGTCGCGTCGAAGAGCGGCAGCATGAGAAATTGCCGCAATGACGGCGGAGTTGTGGGAACACCCTACGGCAGATACGCGATCGCCGTACTGACGAAAGACTTCCGCGATACGCAGTGCCACAAAGACCACGAATCCCATACCTACGGCGCGCGCGTCAGCCGCCTGCTGTTCGACCAGTATATGGCGAAGGAAGGGCGTTTTTAAGGAGCCGGCCCCACGTGGGGCCGGCTCCTTGGAGGTTCTACTTTATATCGTTAAAAAACATGGTGGCGTCAGGATAAACCTTGACGCCTTCAGCTTTCGGGCCGTACGCGCAGTAAACGCGCTCGGTGTAAAGCGGCAGGCAATTCAAGTCGCCGTAAATGGTTTTCAGCATATCCCCGACGAGCTGGGTGCGTTTGTCGTAGTCCATGACGCCGGCTAATGCCTTGACCTTGGCGGAATATTCTTCCGCGTTCGGTACGGCGTTGGGATCCCGGCGGAAGTTGTTGAGGAGCAGCACCGGTTCGCCCCAGCCAAGGCTGGCCAAGGCCATGTCGTAATCGTCGGCGCGTATTCTCTCGTTGCGGTACTCCCAGTCGAGAGTTTCGAGGTTGAGTTTGATACCGGCCTCTTTGAGCTGTATCTGCCAGTCCTGCCCCAAAATTACGGACATGCCGGTAGTGCGCACAATGAAAGTCAGTTCCAGCGCCTCGCCGTTCTTATCGAGATAGCCGTCCCCATTGCTGTCCGAATACCCGGCTTCCGCGAGCAGCGTCTTGGCTTTTTCGGGATTATAGCCGTAATTGGCCTTGAAATAATCCTCCGCTTCCTTCGAATAGTTCATCATGGTATTGACCACGAGGGAATGCTGCGGTATAAAATCGCTCCCCGCCATGTCGGCGAAGCTGTCCCTGTCGGCGAGCAGAAAAATGGCTTCCCGAACTTTGGGATCGCTGAGGTGTTTGTTGTCGTTATTCAATACGACAAATTCGATAGTGGGGAAAGTAGCGTCGTCCAAAGTTATGCCCGGCGCGCCCCTTATCTCGTTGACGGCCTCGACGGTGGGCTGCGCGACAAAGTCAAAATCACCCTCCTTGAGGGCAGTCGCTATGGTAAAGTCCTCCATCTCGGTGAGATTTACCCTCATGCCGGCAATATGCGGCACGGCTTTGTTTTCGACCAGAGGGTTGTTCGTCTTATAGCCGGGATTGGGCCTCAGCACGACATGGGAACCCTGCACGTGCTCGTCGACATAGAACGGGCCATAGGGCACCGCGCCCCAGAGCAACTCATCCCTGCTCATGCTGTCGATCTGTTTTTTACTGATAATCCCTATAAAACAGCCGCCCAGAAAATAATCCAGGTCCGAGCGATACTCGCTGAGGTGACAGACGACGTCGCGGCCGTCGGTTTCCATAGATTTGATATTCTCGTAGCCTTCGGCGTAAACCCCGTCACGCCCATACTCTATGCTGGCTATGAAATCCTCGGGTTCCAACTGGTCGCCGTTGGGGAATTTCATGCCCTCCGGGAACGTCAGCCTGAGCGTGAGTCCGTCTTCGCTGTAACTGTAACCGGAGGCTATGCCGGGCAGCAATTTTCCGGTTTCCGGATCGCGCGTGAGGACTGTGTCGGCTATAACTATTTGGAAATCGTTCCAGCCTTCGCAGTGAAACATGTCCGTACCCTGCCAGTTCTCTATATCCTTGATACTCAAGAATTTGCCTTCCGGCGATTGCGCGGGATCGGCGGCGTTTCCTGCAGACGCGGCGGCAAAAAACGCGACGGCTGCCATCAACAGAAGCGTGAACACTTTCTTACTCATTTTGACTCCTCCTCAGGTTTGATGAATTCAACGCGATTTTCCGGACCGACTGTCCCGGGCGGGCTGTTCCTTAATCACCAGCTTTCCTGCCGTCGTAGAGGAAACAGTTGACCGTATGATTTGGACCGACCGTCACATCGTCCGGCTCCCGCTTTTCGCAGCGGCCGTCGGCTTTGTCGCAGCGAGGAAAAAAGCGGCAACCCTTGGGCAGGTTTATGAGGCTGCCAGGTTCTCCGGGCAGCAGTTTTTTGGTTCTGCCTCTGAGCGACGGGTCGAGAATGGGCGAAGCGCCCATCAGGCCTTGGGTATAAGGATGTCTGGGGTTTCCGGTAACTTCTTCGGTGTGTCCGTATTCGACCAGTTTCCCCAAATACATTACGGCGACCGTGTCGCTGAAGTAACGTATGACGTTCAGGTCGTGAGTGATGATCATGTAAGTGAGGTTCATGCTTTCCTGGAGATCGAGGAGCATGTTCAACACCTGCGCCTGCACCGAGATGTCGAGGGCGCTGGTGGGTTCGTCCAATATTATGACCTTGGGTTTCAGCACCAGGGCGCGGGCTATGGCTATGCGCTGAAGCTGGCCTCCGGAAAGTTGATGGGGGTAGCTGCGCAAATAATGTTCGTCCATTTTGATCATGCTCATGACATCGTGCGCCTGTGCCCTGGCGTCGGATTTTTTAACGCCGTGTATTATCATCGGACGTGAAATCGAGCTTTCCACGGTTTGCCTCGGGTTCAGGTTAGAAGCGGGGTCTTGAAACACGACCGCGATTTCGGAGCGCATCTTGGTTTCCTGTTCGGCCGTTGCCTTAGTGATATCGACGCCGTCGATTTTTATAACGCCCTCCGTCGGTTTGACGAGTTTCAATATCATCCGGGCAAGCGTGGTTTTTCCGCTGCCGGACTCGCCAACAAGCCCGACTATCCCGCCCCTGTTTACGGTCAGGCTCACACCGTCCACAGCCCTCACTTTCAGGGTCGGGCCGAAAAATCCGCCGCGCAGCGGAAAATATTTTTTAACGCCGCTCATTTCTATCATTATCTCAGCATCCGCTTGACTTGCGAGCATATTTTCAGTCCCCGTCATCTGTTATGGCAAGCGTAACTATGAGTTGAGCTTAAATGTTTTACCGGAGGAGCGTGTTTTTCACAGCGCTCGCTCGCCGCGGGACAGCGGTTGCAGAAGCGGCATCCCGGCGCGGCGCTTGTGATGCGCGGAACCGAGCCCTCTATCGTCCGCAGCCTTCCCTCGCGTTTCGACTGGTGAGGCAGGGCCTTCATGAGCAGTTCCGTGTACGGGTGGCTTGGGGATTGGAAGATTTCGAACACGCTTCCCTGTTCGGCCACTTCCCCGGCGTACATGACAGCCACGCGGTCGGCTATTTCGGCCACGATGCCGAAGTTGTGGGTGATGAGCAGTATGCTGGTGTTGAAATCGGCCCTCAGCCGGCTCATGATTTCCAGTATCTGCGCTTCTATCGTCACGTCCAATGCCGTGGTAGGTTCGTCGGCGATCAGGAGTTTCGGGTTTCTCGCCAGCATCATCGCTATCATGACGCGCTGGCGCATACCGCCGGACAGTTCATGGGGAAAACTCCTGACGCTCTGGGCCGGGTCCGGCATTTTCATCTCGCGGTAAAACTCTATTACCTCTCTCCAAACCTCGGCGCGGTTCTTTTTATCGAGAAAAATAGCTTCGGCAACCTGGGAACCGGAACGATAAACCGGGTTCAGAGAGTCCAAAGGGTTCTGGAAAATCATGCCTATTTTTTTGCCCCTTACGCCGGTCATTTGCCTGTCGTTCAGAGCGTTGAGATCATGTCCCTCAAAATAAATGCCTCCGAGGACGCGTTCGTTTCTGTCGGGAAGCAGGCGCATTATACTGTGGGCTATGGTAGATTTGCCGCAGCCCGATTCGCCCACCACGGCGAATATTTCGCCCTCCCCTATGTTCAGGCTGACGTCTTTCACGGCGGAAAGGTATCCTCCCCGTACCCTGTATTCAACGCTCAGCCTGTCGAGTTTCAGCATGACGGTTCGCCGGATTTCCGCTTCATGGCCGGGCGGCTAATATGACTTGACGTGGGGATCGATCAAGTCCCTGATGCCTTCGCCGAGCAGGTTGAAGCCGAAAACCGTGTATACCATGGCGATGCCGGGGAAAATGCTCAGCCACTGCCCTCTGCTGACATACTTCATGCCGTTCGACAGAGCGAGGCCCCAATCAGGCGACGGGGGCTGCGAGCCAAGTCCCAGGAAGCTCAGCGCGGTAGTCGAGATGACGGTGCTCGGCAGTTGCATCGAAATCATGACGATGAGCGCCGGCACGATGTTCGGGAATATATAACGCAGCATTATGGCGGGAGTTTTTTCGCCGAACGCTATGCCGGTCTCTATGAAAGCCTGGTTTTTTATGGCCATGGTCTTGGCCCGGACAATGCGCGCAAACTGAGTCCAGTTGACGAGCGATATGGCTATGATCGAATTGTTGAGGCCCTTGCCCAGAAGGGTCACAACCGCCAGCGCGAGTATTATTCCCGGGACGCACCACGCGAGGTCTGCTATATACATAAGGAATTTGTCGATAAAACCGCCGAAATAACCGCTGACCATCCCGACGGTCACGCCCAAAAACATCTGTATGAACGTGCCTATAAGCGCTATTTGCAATGTTATCCTCGCTCCGTATATGACTTTGCTCAGCATGTCCCTGCCAAAATCATCGGTGCCGAAAGGGTACTTCGCGCTGGGAGGCTGAAGCCTGTCGGCTTTATTGGCCGTGTCATATCCGTATGGAGCCAATACCGGAGCAAAAATCGCCACAAATACCACGCTGAGGATTATAAAAGCGCCGACGAGAAAATTGGCGTTTTTCCGCGCGGATACCAGAAACTCCATAAACGGCGTCTCGTTCATCAGCGTTCGCCCCCTTTGAGCGCGACGCTTATCCTCGGATCGAGAATGCCTATAAGAAAGTCGCACATGAGGTTAAATACCACGGTCAGGAGAGAAATGACCAAAACGCACGCCTGGACTACCGCAAAGTCCTGCAGGATAATGGAGTTGACGATCAGCCCGCCCATGCCGGGAATGCCAAAGATGTGCTCCAGAATGACGGCCCCGGATATGAGCCAGGGTATGCTCAGGGAAACTAAAACAGTGACGAGTATGAGAGCGTTGCGGAGGACATGCTTGATCAGGACGGCGCTTTTGCTGAGCCCTTTCGCGTATGCCGTCAGCACATATTTTTCCCGTATCACGTCCAAAACCTCGGATTTCGTCATCCGTATCGTGCTCGCGAAGCTGCCAAGGACGCCAGCCGTCACCGGCAGCACAAGATGCCGCGCGGTCTCGTAGCCGTGCAGGGGGAAAATTTTCCAGGTAACTCCGAAAAGCAATATGAGCAAGACGGCCGTCCAAAATTGCGGTATAGCCGTAAAAAACAGCGAAACGCCCACCGTGAGCCTGTCAAACAGGCTGTCTTTTTTGTACGCGCATATCAGACCCAGAGGCACCGCTATCAAAATATCGAAAAACAGCGTGAGCCCCGTAAATTTCAGGGTCAAGGGTATACGGGCCCTCATAAGCTCCAGAACCGGTATCTTCGAGCGTATGGACACGCCAAAATCCCCGCTCTTCAGTATCTTTGCGGCCCAATTTATATATTGCTCATGCAGGGGTAAATCAAAGCCGTAAAAATGGCGCATCTCGTCTTTTTTCGCCTGGCTGACTTGCCAGCCCATCATCTGATCTATGGGGTCGCCGGGCATCATGTAAAGCATGGCAAATACCAGGACGGAGACCGAAAACACCAAAAAAAGCCCCTGAATCAGCCGCTTGACGAT
>JAISDQ010000037.1 GCA_031264605.1 Synergistaceae bacterium
TCGGAAAACGAGTCGAACGCGTCGCTGTCAGCCGCCGCCTCTTTGGAAGCTATCAAAGACGCGGGACTCGCGCCGGACGACATTGATATGGTGATAGTGGGCACGAATTCCCCCGACAGACTTATGCCGGGGGTGGGCCCCACGGTGCAGGCGATGATCGGCGCTTCGGGCTGCGGAGGGATGGACGTGCAGGCGGGCTGCCCCGGAGCTTTGTACGGAGCGGTCGCCGCGGCGGGCGGGATAGCCTCCGGCATATGGAAAAACGTCGTAGTGATTGGCTCTGAAGCCATGAGCCGCCTGCTCGACTGGAAACACAGGAGCACGTGCGTCCTCTTCGGCGACGGAGCGGGCGCCTGCGTGCTCGGAGAATATCGCGAAGGATCGATCAAAATCACGCACGCCGACCTCGCGGCCGACGGGGAACATAGCGAACTCATTACCCTGCCGGCCGGGCTCGCCGCCGAGCCGGCGACAGAACAGACCGTCCGCGGCGGAAGGCATTTCATCAAGATGAACGGATCTGAGGTATTCAAATTCGTGAACCGAAAAATCCCCGGCTATCTCGAGAATTTTTGCGCGAATTGTGGTATAAAGACGGCGGAAGTCGATTGGTGGATTTTTCATCAGGCAAATATCAGGATTTTGGACGGAATCGCGCGCAGAATGGATATTCCTATGGAAAAATTCGTAATAAACGTCGATAAATACGGCAACACGTCGGCGGCCTCTGTCATGATCGGTCTGCACGAAGCCAGAATGGACGGCAGAATAAAGCCCGGACAGCGCGTTTTGATGTGCAGCTTCGGGGCGGGGATGACTTATGGGGCGATATTGATGGAATCGTAGCGGACGGTGGGAGGCTGAGGCGTTATGATGTTCAGTTCAAACAGGATAACGAAACTCTTGAATATCAAATATCCTATAATTCAGGGCGCGATGGCCTGGGTGGCGGACGCGGATCTCGCGGCGGCCGTGAGCAACGGCGGCGGGCTGGGTATAATAGCCGCCGGCAATATGCCGCCGGAAGCTCTCGACAGGGAATTGGTAAAAATACGCGCGCTCACCGACAAACCCTTCGGACTCAACATCATGCTCATGTCGTCCACGGCGGAGGACGTGCTCGAACTCGCCGCGCGTCATAAAGTCCCGGTCGTCACCACGGGAGCGGGACTGCCCGGCAAGGTCATCGAACGCCTTCTGCCCCTTGGCACGATCGTGATACCGGTCATAGCGTCCGTCGCCCACGCGGAACGCGTCGAAAAACAGGGCGCGAGAGCGGTTATAGCCGAGGGAATGGAGGCCGGCGGGCATATAGGCGATATCACCACTATGGCTCTTTCCGCGCAAGTCACGCGCGCGGTAAAAATTCCGGTCATAACGGCGGGCGGCGTAGCCGACGGCAGGGGAATGCTGGCAGCGTTCGCCCTCGGCGCCGACGGCGTTCAGATGGGGACGAGATTCGTGTGCGCCGCTGAGTGCAACGCGCACGGCAATTTCAAGATGAAAATAATCGGCGCCAACGACCGCAGCACGATTGTGACGGGCCGTACGCTGAAACATCCCGTGAGATGCATCAAGAACAAGTTCACGCAGATGTTCGCGGAGATGGAGGACGCGCACTCCGCCATAGAAGACCTGGACAAATTCGGCTCCGGCAAATTGCGCGCGGCTGTGGCGGACGGCGACATGGAACACGGTTCCGTGATGTCGGGACAGATAGCGGGGCTTGTGAGCAAAATCCAGCCGGCAAGGGAAATAATCGAAGAAGTGGTGAACGAAGCCGCGAAATTGGCCGGCGATATCGGCCGCCGTTTCGAATGACACGGGAGGGTTGCTATGTCTGATTACGATTGCGCTATTGTCTTTCCGGGGCAGGGCGCCCAGGAAGTTGGGATGGGACGCGATTTCCGCGGCGCGTACGCGGTCTCGCGCGACGTGTTCGACGAAGCCGACGAGGCAGTCGGCTTCAAATTGTCGAAAATCATTTTCGAGGGCCCCGAGGACGAGCTGACCAAAACGGCGATCACCCAGCCGGCGATACTCGTGACGAGCGTGGCGATTCTGCGCGCGGTCGGGCATGAACTCGGGAAAGAACCGCGCCCGAAGTTCTACGCCGGACACAGCCTGGGCGAATACACGGCCCTCGTCGCGGACGGAGTCCTGACCCTGGGCGACGCCGCGAGGCTCGTGCACAAACGCGGGGCTCTCATGCAGGAAGCGGTTCCGCTGGGCGAGGGCGCGATGGCGGCCGTGATGGGACTCGACATGGCGGCGGCCTTGGAAGTATGCGCCCTGGCGGCTGGGAGTGAAGTTTGCGGCCCGGCTAACGTCAACTCGCCGGGCCAGATAGTGATATCCGGGAATGCCGGAGCCGTGGCCCGAGCGGGGGAGATCGCGAAGGAGCGCGGCGCTTCCAGGGTCATTCCCCTGAAAGTGAGCGCGCCTTTCCACTGCGCCCTGATGCGTCCTGTGGCGGACAAACTGATGGAAGCGTTCGCGGCGTGCGATTGGAAGGAACCCAAAATCCCCATAATGGCAAACGCGGACGCGAGCGCCAAGGAGAGCGCGGACGCCATAAAGTCCGCTCTGTACGAACAAACGTACAAGCCGGTGCTGTGGGCCGACGGCGTTTTGTCCATGGCGGGCGCCGGAGCGAAACGTTTCGCTGAGTTCGGCCCCGGAAACGTCCTCTCCGGTTTGATCAAACGAACGGCAAAGGGCGTCCCGGCGTTATCAGTCAATAAAATCGCGGACGTCGGGAAAGCGGTCGATTTTCTGAACGGAGCGGCGCAATGAGCGGCAGGGTGGCGCTTGTGACGGGAGCGGGCAGGGGGATAGGGCGCGCGATAGCCCTCGCCCTGGGGGCGAGGGGGTATAAAGTCGCGCTGAACTACCGAAACTCCGCGGCCGAGGCCGACGAAGCAGCGGCCCTGATAAACGGCGGCGGCGGAACGGCGGCGGTATTTCAGGCCGACGTATCGGCCGAGGAACAGGCGAAATCTCTCGTGGACGCGGCGGAGGCCCGTTTCGGCCCCGTAGAGATACTGGTGAACAACGCCGGGATCACGCGCGACAGCCTGCTCATGCGAATGAAGGATTCCGACTGGGACGACGTCCTGAGGACGAATCTCTCTTCGGTTTTTTACTGTACGCGGGCGGTAGTTCGCGGTATGATGAAAGCGAGGTTCGGAAGGATAATAGCCATAAGTTCCGTCTCGGGACTGGTTGGCAACGCCGGACAAGCCAATTACGCGGCCGCGAAGGCCGGCGTCATGGGTTTCATCAAGAGCGTGGCGCGCGAGGGCGCTTCGCGCGGCGTCACGGCGAACGTGGTCGCGCCCGGTTTCATCGAAACCGACATGACTGACGCGCTGCCGGATGAAATAAAAAAATCGCTCGTCTCGGCCATTCCGGCCGGCAGATACGGATCACCCAAAGACGTCGCCGAAGCCGTCGCCTACCTGGCGTCGGAAGAGGCGGGATACGTGACGGGACAGACGCTTGCCGTCGACGGCGGCATGACGATGTGAAGGATCGGAAGGAGGTGTTACCTGATGCAATCCGATGAAAACGCGAAAAATGAGGATGAGATACTGGCAAAACTCAAGGCGTTGGTTATCGACCGCCTCAACGTGGAGGAAGAGCAGATTAAGCCCGACGCTTCATTCGTAGAGGACCTGGGCGCCGACTCACTCGATATCGTGGAACTCATAATGGGCATCGAGGAAGAATTCGATGTCGAGATCCCCGACGAGGACGCGGAGAAACTCAGAAACGTTGGAGATGCCCTCGCGTACGTCAAACAAAAACTTGGCGTAGAGGGCTGATTTTTGGCAATGGGGGTCCGTTCGCGCGGCGAGCGCCCCCTGCCTCTATTGAGGAGTGGTTCTGTGAGAAGAATCGTCATAACCGGCTTGGGAGTCGTAAGCCCCATAGGCTGCGGCAGGGACGATTACTGGCATGCTCTTGCGGAAGGGCGCAACGGGGTGGATGCGATATCCCTCTTCGACACCGCCGGTCATACCGCCAGGATCGCGGCCGAAGTGAAAAACTTCAACGTGGAGCCGTGGCTCGATAAAAAGGACGCCCGCAAGACCGACAGGGTCATACATTTCGTGATACCGGCGACGGACATGGCCGTCAAAGACGCCGGGCTCGCGCTAGCCGAAGAAGACCGCACGAGGATAGGGGTTTATATCGGCAGCGGCGAGGGAGGCATAACCACCACCCACGAAAATTACGACGTGCTGAAAGAGAAGGGCCCTTCGAGGGTCAGTCCGTTTTTTATACCGATGATGCTGAGCAACATGCCCGCCGCCTACACCGCCATGAGGTTCGGCGCGCAGGGCCCGAACATGGCCGTGGTGACGGCCTGCTCGACGGCCACGCACTGCATGGGCGAGGCGATGCACGCGATACGGAGGGGCGACGCCGACGTGATGATAGTGGGCGGCGTGGAGGCGGCGATCACGCCCATCGCCATAGCCGGCTTCGCCAACATGAAGGCCCTTTCCACGAGAAACGACGACCCGGCGCACGCGTCCCGTCCCTTCGACGTCGAACGCGACGGGTTCGTTATGGGCGAGGGCGCCGGAATACTGATATTCGAGGAACTCGAACGCGCGAAATCCAGGGGCGCGCACATTTACGCCGAGGTGACCGGCTACGCCAACACCTGCGACGCGTATCACATCACCGCCCCCGCGCCGGAGGGCGAGGGCACGGTCAGGGCGATCAGCTTGGCGCTCAAAATGGCGGGATGGAACGCGGAACAGGTCGACCTTTACAACGCCCACGGGACGTCCACGCCGCTGAACGATAAAACCGAGAGCGCGGCGATACGCCGTATATTCGGGGACTACGCGGACAAATTGCCGGTGCAGGCGACCAAATCGATGATCGGGCACTGCCTCGGAGCGGCGGGCGCGGTAGAGACCATCGCGGCGATAATGGCGATAGAGCGCGGTTTGATACATCCGACCGTCAACTACGAACATCCTGACCCGGAATGTTCCGTGAACGTCTCGGCAAAAGCGATGGAGCGGCGCGTCGACAGGGTCATAATCAACAACGCCGGATTCGGCGGACACAACGGGGTATTGGCGATAGAACGACTGCCGGGTTGAAACCTATGCGGCGCGAACACTGTCTGGAACGGGAACTTGGCTATTCTTTCCGGGACCGCGAACTTTTAGAAGAAGCGCTGACTCACGCGTCTTACGCGAACGAAAACGGGCGCGTCTGCAATGAACGGCTCGAATTTCTGGGAGACGCGGTGTTGGGGTTGTGCGTCTCGGAAATTTTGTATTCCTCTCACGGAGATATGAACGAGGGAAGACTTTCGAAAGCGAGATCGCAAGTGGTCAGGGAGACGGCGCTGGCCTCCTGGGCCCGTGCCATACGCCTGCCCGAAACGCTGAAATTGGGCAAGGGCTTGGAATATCAGGGAGGCAGAGCGAACCAATCCATAATGGCCGACGCGATGGAAGCCGTATTGGGGGCTGTCTTTCTCGACGGAGGCTACAAGGCTTCAATGGACGTGGTTACAAACCTTCTGCGCCGCGTGGAATCGACCGCTTCTTCCTGCGTCGGCGAGACTGAAGCCAAAGACGCCAAGTCGGCGTTGCAGGAGTTCTTGCAGGCGGAGGGAAGCAAACCTCCGGTTTACCGGCTCACCAAACGGACGGGGCCCGATCACGCCGCCACGTATGAGGTCGAGGCGGCGGTCGATGGTTGCGTTCTCGCCGTAGGAAAGGGCAGTTCAATAAAGACGGCGGAGTTCGCCGCCGCGAAACAGGCTTTCAGAGCGCTCTCCGAGCGGAAACGGACGCAATCGCGTTGAGCCGCCGGGGTTTGCGCCTGATGATGTTTTTCGCGTGCGTGGTCTGTGTGATTATGGGCGCGGCGGAGACGCGCGCGGCGGAGACGCCTCCGACGGTATACGCGTCGCTTCCGTGGCTTGCCGGAATTACCCGCTTCATAGCGGGAACCACCGCCGACATAAAGGAAGCGTCCCTGTGGAACGCGTCCGGCGCGCTGCGGATACCACAAAGACTTCCCCAGGGCGCGCGCCTAGTGGCGCTCGACCCGGCCGACGCGTCCCGTTTCAGCATGGCGAAAGGGTCTCCGGGGCTTTATCTGCTCTACGAAAATTTGCCCATAGAGGAACACGAACGCGGCACGTTGCCCTTCAATCCGTCGGTTCTTCCTTTTTTGAGCCAGCGTCTCCTGAAAGTGCTGTGCGAGATAATACCGGATAATTATTCCTTTTATCAGAGAAGGCTCGCCGAATTCCAATCGCGCCTGGAGAGTTCGGTGGAAGTCGGGCGGAGCCTCATCGGAACAATATCCGTCCTCGACCTCACCGGCTCGGTCAGTCCCTGGGTTCGCGCGGCCTGCGGACACGCGGTGCGGCCTCCCCGCGAATTATGGGACGCGTGGACGGGCAACACGCGCACCGCCGATCTCGCGCTCGCGATCAAAGAAGCCGAATCGCGAAACTGGTGGGTAATAACCGATCCCTGGACTCCCCAGCAAATCAAAACGAGGATATCCGCCTCGCCCAGACTGATTTCAATTACCCTGCCCAAGACCGGACAGGAATTCTTCGACTACCTGCACGCGATTTACCTGGAAATCTGGACGGCCGTCGAGACGCCGCGCAAGTAAAATAATGAATACCGTCATGATCGTCGACGATGATCCGTGCATCCGTGAACTTGTAAGCGCGGTGCTCAAAAACGAGGGCTTCATCATTTTTGAAGCGTCCGACGGGCGGGACGCCCTGCTGCAAATGACGGACGCAATTCCTGACCTGTGTGTCATTGACCTTATGATGCCGGGTATGGACGGCTTTGATTTGTGCCGGAAACTCCGGCGATATTATGAAGATATACCGATACTCATGCTGACCGCGCTGGATGACATCAGCCAAAAAACCAGGGGTTATGAGCTTGGAACGGATGATTACCTCACGAAACCTTTCAAATCCGCGGAGCTTGTCATGAGGATAAAGGCGCTGCTCCGGCGCTGTAAAATTGCCCATTCCGAAACCCTGCGTATTGGAAAATTGACGATCGACAGCAGCAGCCATACGATTTACGCGGACGGCGAACGCGCCGAGGATATCGCGCCCAAGGAGTTTGAGGTTCTTTATAAACTTGCCCGCTCGCAAGGTAAAATAATATCGCGAAACGAGTTTATCAAAGACATATGGGGTTATGATTTCGAGGGAAACGAGAGGACGCTGGACGTTCACATCAACCGTTTGCGCGAGAGATTTCCCGCGGAGCGATACGGTTTCAAGATTACCGCCATTCGCGGCATTGGCTATCGGCCGGAGGCGCTGAAATGAAAAAGCAAAAATGGCCTCAAACATTTTGCTGGCTTCTTTGGTTGCTGTTCGTCGTCGTTGGCGCGTTCACGGCGGGGTATTTTCTGACCGCGCTGATTTACAAAATGACGGGCCGCCCGTCGGAGCCGGTATCGTATGTACTTAACGGAATTATATTGCTTGCCGTGTCAGCGTTGGAATGTTTCGTGTTTTTCTTTGCAGTCCGACGCGCTGGGCGCGGAAAAGTGCCTGATATGTTTCACGACAGCTCGTTCAGGGCCGTCAGCGACGCCATGAGCCGGATTGCGCGCGGAGATTTCAGCGTATTCGTCGACCCAAACGGCTTCGGATTCAACGAATACATCGACAGCGTCAATACAATGGCGAAAGAACTTGGCTCCATGGAAACCTTACGGCAGGACTTTGTCGCTAATGTTTCCCACGAGATACAGTCTCCGCTTACGTCCATCAGCGGCTATATAGAACTGTTGGAAAATGACGCGACACCGCCCACACGGCGAAAACATTACTTCGAGGTCATTAAAGCCGAAAGCGGCCGGCTGTCGCGGTTAAGCTCGAATTTATTGAAGCTTTCCTCGCTGGATTCCGGCGTTGTCCCGCTTTCCGCGACTCGGTTCGACTTAGACGAGCAACTGCAAAATACGGTGATTTTACTTGACCCGCAATGGTCGGAGAAAAATATATCCGTAACTGCCGACCTCGATAAAGTGACCGTTTCCGCCGACGAGGAACTTCTCTCCCAGGTATGGATCAACCTCCTGCACAACGCGGTCAAATTCACGCCGGAGGGCGGCGCGATTCATGTTACGCTGACCACGGGCGATGAGAAAACGGTATGTACGATTGCCGACAACGGTATAGGCATCGCGCCGGAGGCTAAACGCCGTATCTTTGAACGATTCTACAAAGAGGATAAATCCCATGACCGATCAATTGGGGGCAACGGTCTGGGGCTCTCGCTCGTGAAAAAAATCGTAGAGCTGCACGGCGGCAGTGTAAGTGTGGAAAGCGAGCTTGGAAAAGGAACGGCCTTCACAGTCACCCTTTGAGTTTATATTTGTTTATACTCCGTTATGTCCCGTTTATTTTGCGGCTTTATAATCGGCTGTAAATGAAACGGGGGTCCTTTTATCGCAACCAAAAGATGATAACGGAATGTCAATTATTCAGGTAAATGCGAATGGAAGCGCGGCAATGGAGAATAACGCGGTTTTAGCGGTTGAAGCTCACGGTCTGGTAAAGACCTTCGGCCGTAACAGGGCTGTCGACGGAGTGAGCCTGAGCGTTCCGACAGGCAGTATATGCGGCGTGTTGGGGCCGAACGGCGCGGGAAAAACCACTACTATAAATATGCTTGCCACGTTGTCAAAACCGGATGCGGGGAATGTAAAAATATTCGGCTACGATGTTCTGCGCGAAACGCACATTGTGCGTCAACTGATTGGGCTGACAGGGCAATTCGCTTCTATCGACGAGGAGCTGACCGCGTTTCAGAACCTTACGATTTTCGGCAGATTGTACGGATATTCCTGCAAAGATTCTAAACGTAAAGCGAATGAACTCCTGGAAGAATTCGGACTTGGCGATGCGATGGGCCGCTCGTTGTCAAAATTTTCCGGCGGTATGCGACGCAGGCTCGACCTCGCGGTAAGCCTGATTGCCCGTCCGCCGCTGATCTTCCTCGACGAGCCGACGACAGGGCTCGATCCAAGGACTCGGACGCAGATGTGGCGAACGATACGCGATCTTGTAAAAGGCGGCTCGACGGTACTGCTGACGACACAGTATCTCGACGAAGCCGATCAGCTTGCCGACGACATTGTTCTCATCGACAGGGGACGAGTCGTCGCGAACGATACGCCCGACGGATTGAAACGCTCCGTGGGAAGCAGTTCGTTGCACCTGACCGTCAAAAACGCTGATAACGCTGCCGACGCGGCGCGGATCACCGAGTGCGTACTCTGCGCGAGAGTCCGCCTTGCGAAAGCATCCGAGTTGACCGCTCCGATGGACGATATCGGCAAGCTGACCGATGTGCTGACGGCGCTGAAAGACGCCGGAATAACGTTGTCCTGGATAAATATCTTTCAACCAACACTCGATGAGGTGTTCTTCGCGCTGACGGGCGAGGGTTCCAAAGATAAAAAGGAGGAAAATCAAAATGGCTGATACAATCGTCATACCCGCCTCCGAGCGCAAACTGAAAAATCGCGTCGGAGTCGGCCGCACGATCAGCAGCATATCCACGTTCGCGTATCGGGCGCTGTTGAAAATGTTCAAGAATCCCGAAATATTTGTGGATTTCGTGGTCTTGCCGGTTATGTTCACGCTGCTCTTCGCCTTTTTATTCGGGGGAGCGATTTCAGGCGACGTCCGGAGCTATCTGCCGATTGTTATCCCCGGCGTTTTGCTGCAGGCATCTTTCACCAATTGCACCACCGCGGGCACTAAACTGCGCGAGGATGTGGACAAGGGCACGACAAGCCGTTTCAAATCCATGCCGATCGCGCAAATCGCTCCGTTGGCGGGGAGTTTGATTGCCGACCTTGTACGTTACGTAACGGGGGGAATCACCGTTTTTACCATGGGATATATTCTCGGTTACAGACCCGAAGCAGGCGTGCACGCGGTCGTTTTCAGCATACTTTTCATGATGCTCGTCGCTTGGTGTCTGAGTTGGGTGTTCGCGTTCATCAGCATGTGTACAAAGACTATTTCAACCGCGTCCGCGATTGGCGTAGTGGTGATGTTCCCGTTAGTGTTCCTGTCGAACGCTTTTGTTCCGGCCGAAACGATGCCGGACCGGCTGCGGTTTTTTGTCCTGCGTATCAATCCGCTGTCCCGCGTCGTGACGACGGTACGGCGGTTATTGACTTACGGCGCGATAGGCGCTGATTTTTGGTTCACGTTATTCGGCGCTTTGGCGATACTCGCCGTATTCATTCCGCTGACGCTTTACGCATATAAGCGCAAGGCATGATCCTTGCGCGATTTCAGCGCCGTCGCTTTACGCCCTCGCGTAAACCTCATCGCCGTTCACGAAGGTTTTCACCACTTTCGAGCGGGCGTCCAGAGGATCGCCTTCCCATACCGCTATATCCGCGTCTTTGCCGCGCTCCAGGCTTCCCACGGCAACAATTTTCTTAGTGACCTTCCCAGCTTTGGAGAATATGGATCCCTCTCTGGAGGAAGCTGCTCGAATTACAGGCGGATCGGTTGTGCGTTCTGTATTTGATGTGACGCTTCCCATGATGAAACCCGCCATAATTTCCGGTATAATGTTAGCGTTTGGCCAAACTGTGGCGCTATCTGGCGTGCCGCGTATGCTCAATATTAACGTCCTAACGTTGGCAATCCGTGAATCGGTAGTCGTTATGGATTTCAAAGGCGGCGCCGTACTTTCGGTATTTACTACGTTGCTGTCGTTTGCGGCTGTGTTCATTTATAGGCGTTCAATTCGTTCAGGAAAAATGTACAGCACAATCTCGTCAAAAGGATTCCGGCCCAATGTGATGCGCTTGAACAAATCGCGTCATTTTTTTACCGCGCTGGGACTTGTATACGCTACATTTGCGTTTCTTCTGCCATACACTACATTGATCATTGCGTCGTTTATGAGAAGCGTTGGGCATGGTTTCATGAAGGGGAATTTTACCTTGTATAACTACACGAGCGTGTTTCAAAGCAACATTACATGGGATGCTCTTAAAAACAGCACAATCCTAGTACCTTGACAAAGTTAAATTCTACTATAAAGATGTTCTCAAAACCTATCTTGATGTGGATTATGAGAACAAAACATTATTGTATTTAATTTTGTCAAAGTACTAGGAGCTTGCTTCGGCAGAGTGCGGATAATCTGCGAAAACAGTTTATCTTCGATT
>JAISDQ010000044.1 GCA_031264605.1 Synergistaceae bacterium
CGTCCCGGCGAGATACGTGAGATAGTGAATAATTTTCCGGTGACGGACGGGGTAATCACCGAAGTTTCCGACGCGCATCTGGAAGGTTTGCGGGATATCGGAGGCGTGCTCGCCGCCAAAATGGAACTTGCTGAATCGCAAAAACTGGAATATTTGTCTTATAATTCTGATAACGATTTATTATCCTCCGCTGTGGCGCGCATGCCGAACGGCGAGAAAATGAAAAAGGGCGGCATCAGGCAGGTTGGAGTGGGGTACTCGGCTTCCGGTATACGCATATCGGACGTCAGGCAATCGGTGGGGCCGGATTTTGTCCCATCCCTTTACGTCACTCTCTCCATGAAAGAGCGGAAAGCGTCGTGCCGTTCTCCGCTCTTTGGCAGACAGCACGCTAAAAACATCGCTTTCGCTTATTCAATCGCAGTTCAGGCGGGGCTTGAGGACATATCTTTCGAGCGCGCCGCCGGGGTTTTCGAACTTCCTTCCGGAAGGGGGATCATATTCCGTGGGAAAAACGGCTGCGCGGTTATCGACGAGACTTACAACGCGAATCCGGCGTCGCTCTCATATGCCGTCAAAAATCTGCTTGAAATGGAACTTCCCGACGGATTCGCTCGAATTGCCATACTGGGCGGAATGAGAGAACTGGGGAGCGAGTCGCCGCGCCTTCATGAAATCGTCCTCAGCAGGGCGGCGCTGCTCGACGGGGTGTATCTCATAGGATCCGAGTGGGGCGAGGTTTTTCCGAAGAGCGACGTGGTCCGCGGGATATGGCCCGACGCCGACAGTTTCATCTCCGGGTTCGATTTTGATTCAGCCCAAAAATCGGCGTTTTTGCTGAAGGGGTCGCGTTTCTACGGCCTCGACCGGCTGCTGCCTTTTTTCGCGGGAGAATGAGATGAAGATAAAGATGCTGTGTCTCGGTCTGATTTTTTTCGCGGCGGCCGTATTTCTGGAGAGCCTGTGGATATCTCTGATGAGAAATTTCGGCCTGGGCGAGGCCATCAAGGATTACGGGCCGGCCGGGCACAAAAAAAAGAAAGGCACGCCCGGTATCGGCGGAATAGTGGCTTTCACGCTGTCGCCGGTCGCCGCCCTCGCGATCTGCGGCAACGGTTTGGGAGGGCGGCGCGACGTTTTCGTGATATGGATTTTCCCGCTCTTGGCCGGACTCGTGGGTCTTGCCGACGACCTGTTGAAAGCGTTTCGCTCTTCCAGCGAGGGGTTGAGGAGTCTGCAAAAATTGTTTTTGCAACTGGTCGTCTGCTCTTTATGGGTATATTTTGTCGCGCGCGACGGAATATTTCTCGTTCCGGGCATGATCCTGCCGGTCAAAATCGGCGCTCCGGCGTTGGTTTTTCTGGCGGTCGCCGCGTTGAACGCCGTCAACGTCACGGACGGCCTCGACGGGCTTGCCGCGAGTGCGGTCGCCGTGTCGCTGATGTCGGTTTTCCTGTGGACGGATAAAACGCCGGTGCTGGCTTCGGCGGCGACGGGCCTTGCCATCGCGGTGGCTTTTCTGTGGCACAATTCCAATCCGGCGCTCGTGTTCATGGGAGACGCGGGTTCCCATCTTTGGGGCGCTCTGCTGGTGAGCCTCTGCGTCGGCGCGAAGTCTCTAGCGTTCGTCTTGCCTATGGGATTTATATTCGCGATAGAATTGGCGACGTCGGCAATACAGATTTTCACCATAAGGGCTTTCGGCAAACGAATTTTCAGGATGAGTCCTCTCCATCATCATTTTGAAATAGGCGGCATGAAGGAACCGCAGATAGTCGCCCGTTTCACCATAGTTCACGCGGCCGGTATCGTGGCGATACTGATCTTCATGGAAACGCTTTTTGAAGGAGGGTTCCTTCATGTCTGAAAGGGATATGAAAGGCCTGAGGCTGACGGTTCTCGGCGCCGGGGCGAGCGGAGCCGCGATCGCCCGTATGGCGGCAGGGCTGGGCGCCGAGGTTTTCGTTTCCGACGCGGCTGAGATCAGCGCGGAAACGGCCGTTTCTCTCAAATCGGCCGGAATACGGTACGAACAGGAAGGCCATACCGAAAAAATATTCGACTGCGACAAAGTAGCGGTCGGTTCGGGATTCCCGCCAAACACTCCGGTGCTGGGGGAATTCGCGTCCAGAGGAATAAATCCTGTCGGAGAACTGGATTTTGTACTGCCGTTCGTGAAAGGGCGTATTATCGGCGTTACCGGCAGCAACGGCAAGACCACGACGGCCTCGCTTCTCGGGCATCTTTTGAAAGCGGAAGGCGTGAACTGCCGAGTTGCCGGAAACATAGGAACCCCTGTGGCGGATATCGCCGGAACCGACTCCGATTATACCGTTCTCGAACTCAGCAGTTTTCAACTGCATTGGGCGGAAAACGTCAAATTCACCGGGGCGATAGTCACGAACCTAGCTCCTGATCATATCGACTGGCACGGTTCTTACGAAAACTATGTCCGCGCCAAAGCCAAGCTCGTCCGGTTTGTCGAACGCGGAGGGTTCGCGGCGGTTCAGAAACGCGACGCGAAAATGTTCGAAAACGGCGGCATTTCAACGAGGTATCTGACGTGGGATTCGCCGCACGCGGAGGAAGACATATTTCTCTCCCGCGAAAAAGCGTCCGCCGTTATGGCGGGCAAAGAACTGTTCCGTTTCGACGAGACGCACCTGCTTGGGACTCATAACATGGAAAATATCGCGATGGCGGTGGCCGCTGTCGACATGCTCGGACTTGGCGCGGCCGCGCGCGGTTCGCTCGTGTCATACGAGGCTCCCGCTCACAGATGCAGCCTCGTGCTGGAGAAAAACGGCGTCAGGTATATCGACGATTCGAAAGGCACGAATATAGCGGCGTCCGTAACGGCCATGTCGGCGATTAAAGGCCCGCACATAGTTATCTTGGGCGGGAGAGGCAAAGGGGAAAATTACGGCGATCTCGCCGAACCGTTGAAAAAATACGCCAAATACGCCTATCTCATAGGCGAAGCCGCGCATGAGATGGAAAAATCGCTGCGCGCCGGCGGTTTTGCCGATTGCGTTATCGCGGGAGATATGGAGACCGCGGTAAAAAAAGCGGTTTCAGCGGCGCGTCCCGGGGATTCGGTGCTTCTTTCCCCCGCATGTACCAGTTGGGACGCCTACAGGAACTACAAAGAACGCGGAGACCATTTCGCGTCGCTCGCGCGAAAATACGCCGGTGAAGAACCATGACGCGTTTCGCAGAATATAATGACGGCGGTGAAATCAATATCAGGTCAGATGTCTGGCTGTGGCTGATACCTCTCATCATGAGCGGCATCGGTATCCTCATGGTGACGTCGACTACCAGCAATTTCATGTATGACACGTCGGGTTCTCCGTTTACCATTGGCATCCGGCAGGCGCGTTTTCTTGGACTCGGCTTTGTGATAATGCTCCTGGTTTTCTGCGTTCCGGTAAATAAATGGCGTAAGATGGCTCCGGCTTTTTGGTTTTTTTCGGTCGCGCTGACGCTCTGTACTTTAATTCCGGGTATCGGCGTCTCGGTGAACGGCGCGAGACGTTGGCTGAGATTGGGTGGTTTTACCTTTCAGCCGTCGGAATTGATGATTCTCGCGGTCGTGCTTGAAACCGCGAAAATTTTCGATAAAATTCATTTTGATGAAAAAAAATGCATGGCAAGAATTCTCATAATCATGGGTATTTCCGCCGTTCCGCTTATCATACAACCCGATTTCGGCACGACTGTCATGCTCGCCGCCGTCTGTATGGGCATGTTCGTCGAACGTTTCGGATGGAAATATCCGCTCACGCTTGGAGCGGCGCTGCTGCCCGCAATCGCCGGGCTTGTTTATATGGAAGATTACAGGATGAGACGATTGACCGCTCTTATGGATCCTTACGCTGATCCGCTAGGCGCCGGTTACCAGATAATACAGAGCCTGATTGCTTTCACCAACGGAGAAGTGTGGGGCACCGGTCTGGGGCACGGTCTCCAGAAACTTCACTACCTGCCTGCGGGATACACCGATTTTATTTACGCGATGTTGGGCGAAGAATTGGGTTTGTTGGGCACGATGGGCGTCCTCCTGTTATTTGCGTTTTGGGTTTTGAGATGCCGCTTCCTGTATAAACGGGTGCGGGACGGTTTCGAAACCGCGTTAGTCTGGGGCATTACCCTCACGTTATTGCTTCCTTTTTTTATCAATATAGCGGGCGTGACCAAACTCATCCCCCTTACTGGGATGCCTTTGCCCTTCGTCAGTTACGGTGGCAGCGCCATGTCCATGGCGTGGATGCGGATCGGAGTGCTTCTTCGGATACAAAAAAGCTCCTCGGAGGCTCCGGTGTGATGACGGGGCCCGTTTTGCGCAAAATGATGCTGGTAGCCGGCGGCACCGGAGGGCATATATTGCCCGCGATAGCTTTCGGAGATTGGCTCAGGCGCGAGAAACCGCACGTCAGCGTGGATTACATGTCGGGGTCGCGCCCCATTGAGCGCGAAATATACAAAGCGTCGGACATAACGCCCCGCGCGATAGGCATAACGGGCTCGCCCGCCGGCATAAAGGGTATCCGCTCATTGCAGAGGTGGGCGAATTTGCTGAAAGGCGCCGTCGAGGCCGGACGCATATTGAAAAACACCTCGCCGGACGCATGCGTGCTGTTCGGGGGATATGCCTCCGTTCCCGCCCTCGTCGCCGGACGCGTCGGAGGAATATATTCCGTATTACACGAACAGAACGCCCTCGCGGGCCGCGTGACGAAACTGGCCTCGAAGCTCGGAGTGAAAATCGCGTCGGGGTGGAATACCTGCGAAGGCCTGAAACGTTCACGCTATACTCCGGTGGGAGTCCCGATAAGGCATATGCGGCCGATGCCTAAAGAGACCGCGTGGAACGCGCTCGGCGTGCGCCCGTTCACCGGGAAGGGGCCCGTCGTGTCGGTGATGACGGGTTCGCTCGGCAGCGGCGGCATGTCTGGTACCCTGGCCGAACTGACCGGGTCGGAGCGTTTCGCCTCGTGGCTCTTTCTGCTGCTCGGCACAGAAAACGAAATGCCGCGCCCGGACGGCAATATCGTCCGTTTGCCCCGTATGTGGGACATATCGCCGCTTTATTCGGTGTCCGACATGCTGATAACGAGAGGCGGGGCTTCGACCCTGGCCGAAGCGATAGCCGCGCGGAAACCGGCCGTAGTCGTTCCGTGGAGAGGGGCGGCGGACGATCATCAGATGAAAAACGCGCTCTCCGCATCGGGCGAAATGAGGCTCGTATGGGATGAACGCGGGGGTTCCCTGAACGAATTGGCCTTGAAACTGGAGTTTCTTCGCGACAAATATGTGCGGGAAAATGGCTTAGAGGCGAACTTGATGTATAATTCAGGCGAAGCCGGTGAAACCAATTGTCGCAGGTTATGGAATTTCATGGCCAGTTACTGGAAAGGAGAGGTTGACGTTGAGTGACGGCGCCCTCATGGACATAAAAACTCATAAAAAAATTCACCTCATGGGAATCGGAGGCGCCGGTATGAGCGGTCTCGCTCTCCTTCTTCACGAGATGGGACATTCGGTGAGCGGATGCGACGCCGAGAATTCCTTCTATGTCGAGAAAGTCCGCATGGAAGGCGTCGACGTCGCGATGGGCCACCACAAATCGCATCTCGACATGTACGGCCCCGAACTTATCATACACACCAGCGCGATAGCCCAGGATCATCCCGAACTTATAGAAGCGCGCAGGCGCGGAATAAAAGTGGCGCGCCGCGCCGAGATACTGAGCATGCTCTTCAACGGCAGAAAAGGCGTTGGCATAGCGGGAACGCACGGAAAGACCACTACGTCTTCGATGATATCGATGATCGCCGAATTCGCGGGGCTCGATCCGACCGCGGCCATAGGCGGGGAGTTGTCCGATATGGGGTGCAACGCGAAGATCGGCGGGGGAGAGTATATGGTGGCCGAACTCGACGAAAGCGACGGCTCCTTTGAGCTTTTCTCGACGGAAATAGCGGTGATAACGAATATCGACTGGGATCACGTGGATCATTATCCGACTCATGAATCAGTCATAAGCGCCTTCGAGAGGTTCGCGTTGGGAAGAAAACCGGGTTCGCCGCTGATAGCGTGCGGTGAGGACGCCGGGGTGCAGAAAATGCTGCGAAACGGCCGCATCGGCGGGGCGACTCTCTACGGCTGGGGACTCGGCTGGGACTGGGGTGCGACGGAGATCGAACACCTCGGCGGCGGGGGAGTGAGATATGTTTTAAACCGCTCGGGACGTCCCGTCGGCGAGGTGAAACTGAAAGTATCGGGGGAGCACAATGTGTTGAATTCGCTCGCGGCGTTCGCGGCCGGCGAGATAATGGGCATACCATTCGAATCCTCGCGCAAATCCCTCGGTATCTTCAAGGGGGCGAAACGCAGGCTCCAGAATGTGGGAGAAGCGTTCGGAGTGCTGGTATACGACGATTACGGACATCACCCGAGAGAAATAGCCGCTACGATGTCGGCCGTGACTCACGCCTTCGGGCGGCCGCTGCACGTGGTCTTTCAACCGCACCGGTATACGCGCACACAGGCCCTTTACCGCGATTTCGCGGCGGTTTTGAGCGCGTCCGAAAAAATATATCTTCTTCCGATCTATTCGGCCGACGAAGTTCCCATTCCGGGGGTGTCGTCGTTTCTGATAACCGATGAACTGCACGCGGCGGGCAGAGACGACGCCGTAATGTGCGGCGATTTTCAGGAAGCGGCGGAGCACGTGTGCGACGCCGCGCGTCCGGGCGATATGGTGCTGACGATCGGCGCGGGCAGCATCGAATACCTCAGCAGGCAGATTCTGAAACGTCTTCAGGAGAAAGCGCAAAACGATGCGGAACCCGCCAGCGCCTGATATTTCGGGCTCGTACGTTAGGTATGACGTACCGCTGTCCTCTCTCGTCACGTGGGGCGTGGGCGGCGCCGCCAGGATAATGTTTGTCCCGCGGACGGAAGATGAGATGTCGGGCGCAGTTTCGTGGGCGCGTTCGAACGGGGAGGATTTTTTCGTCCTCGGCGGAGGCTCGAACGTCCTGATATCGGACGCGGCGTTTGACATCCCCGTTATAAATACCGCGGGGATGTCGGCGATCACGGTTCGCGAGCGCGGGGATACGGTATATATGGATTGTCTCGCGGGGACGCCAATGAAAGAAGTTCTGGCGCTTGCGGCGAAAAACGGCTGGAGCGGCCTCGAATGCGCCGCCGGCATTCCCGGAACCGTGGGCGGCGCGGTAGCCGGCAACGCGGGTTCCAAAACGGGCTCGATCGGCTCGTCGGTTGAACTCATCGTCACGGTCGAACCCGACGGGTCCCGCGCCGAGTGGAACGGGAAGGATATCGGGTGGGGCTATCGGAGTTGTTCGCTGTTCGAGGGAGAACATAGAATCGCGCAAAACGTCACTTTTCGGACGAAGGCGTCGTCGAGGGACGAGGTGGCGCGCCTGACGGCCGAAACGATGCGGGGAAGAAAATCTCAGCCCGTCTCATCGCGGACGGCCGGCTGCGTCTTTAAAAATCCCAACGGGGAGAGCGCCGGAAATCTGCTGGACAGGTCGGGCTGCAAAGGGATGTCCGTAGGAGGCGCCAGAGTGTCCGAATCCCACGCGAATTTTATAGAAAATCATTCCGGAAGCGCGCGGGATATTATGTCGCTCGCCCTGCTGTGCCGAAAGAAAGTCCTGGATGAATTTGGGACGTATCTGGACTTCGAAGTCAAGATGGCCGGGGTTTGGGAGGTTTGTCCGGATGCGGGCGAATAAAAGAAGCGCGTGGAAAAAATATTTGATTATTATCAGCTTCTTTTGCGGCGCGCTGTATTTCGCCGAAATGAGATACGGTTTTTTCAGGCTGAGAGAATTGGAGTTAACAACCGGCAGAGTGATCCCAGAGGAAATAATATGGCAGGCTCTGCCCAGGGAAGCCGTGGATTTCTGGCCGTACCTCATCTTCAAGGGAGACGTTTTCACTGAAGGGGTGACCGATTATTACCCGGTTTCGATGAAATTGAGTTTCTCGGGGTGGGGGAAATATAAACTGACCGTCGAACCGCTTGATATATTTCTGTCAGTATCGTGGGATTCGGATTTCTGGTACCTGTCCTTCGACGGAAAGATGTGGCGGGCAAACCTTCCTGCCGCCGTCACGGTGAAGGGCCTGAAGCGTCCGACTCTCCCCGCGCTGGACTGGGACTCACAGCTTCCGGTGCCGATAGACGCGGAACAACAGAAGGGCGATATTTATAAGTCGAATTTGCCGATGGAGAAGATAAAAAAATGGTACGACACTATCGAGAAAATATATTGGCATAAAAACATTTACCGCATTTTAGCGGGCAAGATGGAGGGACGCCGGATAGTCAGCATACTGCTGGGCGGCGAGGAGCGCGTATCCGGTGAAATACTGATGAAAGACGACGCGTCCGACTGGCTTTCCGTGGCCGCGGCGCTTGAAAATATATACCCCAGCGCGTCGGGAGGACTCCCGGCTGGGCTTGTTGTAAACGCGACATATGAGAACGACAAAATGATCGTTTCCGAAAAGGGAAATATGTGAGACAGATGACGCGCGAATCTATTTCAACGATAGGGAGGGCCCCGCATGTTATCGTTTATGAAAACTTCAGCTTCGTCGGCATATAGAGGATCGGAATACCTCGTCGGTCTGGACCTCGGCACCAGCAAAATTACCGTGGTCGTGGCCGAACGCGAGGGACCGTACGGCGAAGCCCAGATAATCGGCATCGGCCAGGCGCCCTCGACCGGCATAAGGAGGGGGCAGATAGTAAATATCGATCAGACCGTCAAATCCCTCACGCGCGCCATCGAAGACGCCGCAAACATGGTGGGCGAGAATTTGTCGGAGGCCACGGTCGCGTTCAGCGGGGCCAACGTCCAGAGCATCAAGACCAAAGGCATGATCTCGCTTGGCCGGGCCCCCCGTACGGTGATAAAATTCGACATCGAGCGGGTGATAGAATCCGCGCAGGCCAACCTCAGCGTGCCCAGCGGCAGAATGATACTTCACACGATCCCCGTAGAGTATTCTCTCGACGGCACGACCGGCATCGACGACCCTCTCGGGATGGCGGGCATGAGACTGGATATAGAACTGATGTCGATCATCGTTCCCGTGGCCATCGTTCAGAACGTCAAAAACTGCGTGACGAGAGCCGGGCTCGAAGTGAGCGGCCTCGTCATCAAGCCCCTCGCGTCCGCTCTCGGGGCTCTCACCCCGGAGGAGAGCGTCGTCGGTTCGGCGGTGGTGGATTTTGGCGGCGGAACGTGCGGCGTCTCGGTTTTTTTGGAGGGCAGGCCGAAACATCTGGCGGTCGTACCCGTCGGCGGAGATCATATAACCAACGACATAGCGGTGGTGCTGAAAATTCCGACGAACAAGGCGGAGGAAATAAAAAAAGACTTCGCGCTTTTTTCGGATCCGTCCCCCGAACAGCCAAACAGCCTCGAATTCGAGTATATGGGGCGCAGTTACGCCTGTCCGCTTGATAAACTCACCGACGTCGTGCAGTGCAGGGTGGAGGAGTTGTTTTCGGTCTATATCAAGGACGAAATCACGGCGTCAGGAGTCACTTCGCTCCCGGGCGGCCTGATCGTCACCGGCGGAGGCGCGAACAGCGCCGACATCGACCGGTACCTCACGAAGATCGTCAATATGCCGGTGCGCGTCTCTCTGCCCCTGGATTCCGGCCGCATGCCGCCTTCCCGTAACGGGGTCGAATATACCTGCGCCTCCGGGATAATACGCTACGTTCTGGAAAAAGAGAGAGATCCGCTCAAGTACATAGACTATTCGTTCGAGGCGGAAAACAACGTCAACATCATCGACCCGATCGCTCCCGCGCCGCCAAGAAGGACGATTTTTCAGTATGTGATCAATTTATTCAAGGAGTTATTCTGATGACTGAGATGATTTTGTGGCTCTCAATAAAAAATTGGAGGGAGTAACTATGCCGGAGATATTTCAGCTCGAAAATCAGGGCCACTCCAGTCCCGGCCGCGAAGTGATAAAAGTGGTCGGAGTTGGCGGCGGCGGTTGCAACGCTCTCAATCACATCATACGGGGGCACGTGTGCGGCGTCGAATTCATAGCAGCCAATACGGACAGGGCGCATTTGGAAATCGTGGACGCGCCCGTCAAGATAATGCTTGGAAAAGAGCTTACCCGAGGACTCGGGGCTGGCGCCGACCCGAACGTCGGCGAAAAAGCCGCCGTGGAAGCCAGAGACGAATTGCGCGCCGCGATGGACGGCGCGGATATGATTTTTATCGCGGCCGGAATGGGCGGCGGCACGGGTACGGGCGCGTCCCCGGTGATTGCGAGCATTGCCAAGGAAACCGGCGCCCTTGTGGTCGCCGTAGTGACGAGGCCATTTTCGTTCGAAGGCAAACGCAGGATCGCTTTCTCCGAGGAGGGCATCGTGAAACTCAAGGAACAGGTCGACGCCCTGATAGTGATCCCGAACGACAAACTTTTGCTGATCTCAGATAAACGGACGCCCGTGAACAAGGCCTTCGAACTGGCCGACAACGTTTTGCATCAGGCCGTTCAGGGCGTCACCGACCTCATATTGAGGCCCGGCACCGTCAACGTCGATTTCGCCGACGTCCGCACGATAATGAGCAGCGCCGGTTCGGCAATCATGGGCATCGGCGAGGGGTACGGAGAAAACAGGGTGGCAACCGCGGCGCACAACGCGATAAACAGCCCGCTGATGGAGGCCCCTATGATAGGCGCGAAGAGAGTGCTCTTCAACGTTACCGGCAGTTCCAAACTGGGCATTCACGAAGTGGAGGAAGCCGCCCAGATTATCAACAACGCCTCCGACAAGGATGTGAACTTGATTTGGGGGCAAGTATTCGATCCGGATATGGAAGATATGGTGAGAATCACCATTATCGCCACGGATTTCGAGGAATCATCGATCGCCGCGGCGCGCGCTTCGCAAAGAGGGGACGCGCCATTTTCCGAACGCGCCGCGGACTCGGAGTTCCGGAAACCTTCCTCGATGACCATCACGGGAACGGCCGTGGCGGCTCCGGGAGTTTCCGCGCCGGCGCAGACAGGCAATATCAAGGGTGCGGAACCACTCAGAGGGCGTTCTGATATGGGAGAGACGGCGGTTCTGTTCTCCGGGTTTCCCGACGATGAAAACCTGTTCAACAGTCAGGGGGTTCCGCAGGATCAAGTGGACATTCCCTCTTATATCAGGAAAAAAAAGCAGTGACGGAGCGAGTTGACGAAAGTTCCTTCTGACTGGGCCAGTTGGTCGGAAAAAAGGCGCGAGGAAATTTTGACTGTGGATTTGCCCGGCGGCGGGGATTTACCGTGCGCGATATTTTTCCCCGCCGATTACAAAATCGGGATGGCGAACCTTGGCATTCATTATATATACAGAGCATTGAGAGAACTCGGGGTGTCGGCGGAACGTTTCTTCGCGTCGCCGTCGCCATTCAGGTCGGTCGAAAGCGATACGATGCTGGAGAGGTTTCCCCTCGTCCTGGGGGGCATATCCTACGAGCCGGACGTGATCACGTTCGCCAAATGGCTCGAACTCGCGGGAATTCGGGCGTCGCGGGAACACAGGGAATCGTCCCCGCGCGCGCGGCCGCTGATAGGAGCCGGCGGAGCGCTGACTTACATCAATCCGCTGCCGCTATCGGGAATTTGTGACTTCGTAATTCTCGGGGACGGAACCGAAACCGCGAGATTTCTGGTTCGGGTATTGCGGGACGGACTCTCTCGGGAGGAAACTCTTTCGCTTCTGGCGGAACACCCCTCCGTATACGTCCCGTCGGTTCACGGGAGCGGAAAACATTCGCTCGTGACCGCCAAGAACGACGTCTCGGAGGATTACGGCCGAAGCACCTGGATTTCCAAAAACAGCGTGTTCAAGGACACCCTGCTTTTGGAACTGCAGAGAGGATGTCCGAACGGGTGCCGGTTCTGCACCTTGACGGGCTGCTTTTCCCCCGTGAGAGTCCGCGGCCTGGAGCTGGTCAAACGCGATATCGAGGAGGCGCTGCGCGTCGCGGAATTCTCGCGCATAGGGCTTGTGACCCCGGAAGCCGGGGATTACAAATATATCGGCGAATTGCTGGATTTTGCTGAATACATGGGAAAAGGCGTTTCGTTCGCCTCGCTTCGCGTCGACAAACTGACCGAACGCATGATGAAAGCGCTTGCCGCGGGCGGGAGCCGGGCGCTCACGGTAGCTCCCGAGACTGGAGACGACAGTCTCCGAAGGAAATGCGGAAAATATTTCAGCAATGAGGAAGTGATCGGAAAACTGGAAATGGCGGCCCACGAAGGCGCGAAATCGGCGAAATTGTATTTTATGATCGGGCTGCCGGGAGAAACGCGCGAACAGGTGATGTCTATTTCCTCGTTATGCGGGGATGTCAGGTTAAAAACAGGTCTTGCAGTGACGGCGTCAGTGTCGCCCTTCGTTCCGAAACCCGGAACGCCGTGGGCGGGGGAGGTGTTTGCGGGGGAGAAAAAACTCAAGGTTTTATTTTCGCTGTTATCGCGCTCTATGGGCGGGATGAGCGGAGTGAAACTGCGCGCGGCCGGAATAAAGGAGGCCTGCGTTGAAAATGCGGTTTCCTGGGCCGGGGCGGAAGCGTCGGAGTACATTGCCCGCAGCGTTTCGTCGGGTATATCGTATAAAAAACTTCTGCAACTGTCCGACAGAAAAGAGACTGAAGCGGAATTGAGCAGACTGGGGCTCGAGTTTCCGCATTTTATGAAGGGAGGCGCCTGAAAAATGGCTGCGACAACAAGAAGATCGAGAATTACCAAAAGGAAAGTATCGGGGATAACGTTTGGGCATTTTGCCCTTCCGGTGGCCGCCGTGGTGGCGTTGGGACTTCTTTTTGTGGGGATAAAGCTGTTTTTCCTCACCCCATCCGACAGCGGCGCGGTGAAAATCGCGCACATCGATACGCCCGTGTTTTCGGAAGAGCCGGCGGCGATAGCCGACGAACCGGACTTCACGCTTGCCGGGGGATACCCGGAGATAATCGAACCCGAAAGATTGGAAGTGACGGACGTCCCTATGGTACTCGCGAGCCCGCTCGCTCAGTCGGGGCAGGCGGCCCGCACGTCGTCAGGAACTTCCTCGCAGGCCGCCGGGGCCAAAAATACGCAAAAACGCGCTTCTGACGCCGGTGCGGCAAAAACCGCCCGGCCCGCGCCCGCCGCGGCGGCATCGGCGGCGTCGAAATGGGGCGTGCAGATAGGCGCTTTCGTCAATGAAGGCAGCGCCTCGACACTCGTATCAGAGGTCAAAAAACAGGGATATCCCGTTTCCGTCAGCAAGGCGGATTCGTCCGGCAAGACTTTCCACAGGGTCAGGGTGGGGGCCGGCAATTCCAGGGAGGACGCCAATAGACTGGCCGCGGAACTGCGCGGCAAGGGTTATCCGGTCTCCGTCGTTCCGATGCTGTAGCAGAAAGACACTGCTCTACGAAATGTCCCCGCGCGAGGTTTTGCGCAAATTTTGGGAGACGGCGGCGTCTCGCGCAGGGAAAGGTTTTTTCGCACGGTGCGTTGGCGATGGGGATAATAGATAATCGCGGGCGCGTGATAAATTACGCCAGGATATCGGTTACCGATAGATGTAATTACCGTTGCGTCTACTGTATGCCGGAGGAGGGCGTGAAACCCCGGCCGCACGACGATATAATGCGGTTCGAGGATATTGTGTGGCTGTCCCGTATCCTGGTTTCGCTCGGGATAAGGCATATTCGCTTCACGGGCGGCGAACCGCTCGTCCGCAGAGGAATGGCCGATTTCCTGGTGTCGTTCAGGGAAGAATTCCCCGGGCTCGGCGTTTCCATGACGACTAACGCGTCCCTGCTGTCCCGTTTTGCCGGGGCTATCGCAAGGGCGCGCCTGTCGGGAATGAACGTCAGCCTGGATACGCTCGACGGCGGTAAATTCGCCGGTATGACGAGACTCGGAGACATATCCGACGTCATGTCCGGCCTCGAATCCGCCGCGGAGTGCGGCATACCGAACATAAAGACCAATACGGTCGTGATGCGCGGTTTTAACGAATATGAATTGCCCGATATCGTCAAATTCTCATGGAACAGAGGATTCATCCCGAGAATGATTGAATTCATGCCCCTCCGCGGAGATTTATGGGGAAGGGAAAAATTCGTGCCCTCCGGCGAGATTTTTGAACTTCTGAAGCCCATAGGCGACTGGAGCGCCGAAGGGCGCGGACGAGAGAAAGCGGCGGGTGGGCCGGCCAAATATTATACGGACGCCCTCACCGGCCTCAAAGTAGGCGTGATCGAAGCGGTATCCAACCATTTCTGCTCGGAATGCAACAGGCTCAGAATAACTGCCGCCGGGAATATGAGGGCGTGTCTTTTCAACAGCGAGGAGACGCCTCTCTTGCCCGCTATAAGGGAAAGAGACGAAACGGCTTCCCGCGAGGCAATACTGAGAGGAATTGCGCTGAAACCCAAAAAATGGAACGACGCGGCCGACGGAGAAGGACATATGTCGGACATCGGGGGGTAGGGGTATAATATGAACGAATTTTCTCATTTCGACGAATCGGGCAGGCCGATGATGGTCGACGTCGGAAAAAAGGAAATTACTCACAGGCGGGCTGTGGCCGAGTGCATCCTTACGCTGCCCGATAAAATATACGAGGCGCTGCTCGGAGAGGGAATCCCAAAGGGGGATCCGTTCAGAATCGCGGAAATCGGCGGCATAATGGCCGCGAAAAAAACGCCCGACATTATTCCTCTGTGTCACAATATCAGACTCGACGGGGTTTCGGTCAGGTGTGAACTGTCCAAAGAGGAGCGCGCCGTCAGGATAGAATGCGAGGCGTCGGCGTACGGCGTCACAGGAGTCGAAATGGAGGTTTTGGTCGGCGCGACGGCGGCGGCTCTTGTGTTTTACGATATGTGCAAGGCTTTGGATAAAGGCATGACGATAAAAGAAGCGAGGCTCCTCGAAAAATCGGGGGGACGAAGCGGGCACTGGATGAACGAATAGCTGAATTTTAGAGGGGAGCATGCGCATGGGGCGCCCTATGCGGGTTTTGGGACTTTATAACTCAAAACGCGGCGAGTTTTGTAAGCTTGTATACGCGCATCGTAATTCAAACGGTTCGTCGTGCGTCAACGGAGAGCCGATGAACATCATCCTTCGCGTGGCGGGCGAAGCCGCGCCGGAAGGTTCGGATTTCCGCGTCATCGTCCCGCCGGACATGAAATATGAGACGGGCGACTTTCTGTCCGTCAATTTCGGGATGAATCCCGGAGAGACAATGCTCAGGATACAGCCCGGAAGCGCGATATCGGTAGTTTGCCCGGGCTTTATAGGCGCGTCGGCGAGGACGGAAGTTCTCCGCCCGATAAGAACCGGAGTGCTGACCGTCAGCGACAGGGGTTACGCCGGAGAAAGAACGGATACCGCCGGTCCCGCGCTCGAAGACCTTGCGGCGGCTATCGGCGCGGTCGCGGAGCGCAGGGATATCGTCCCGGACGAAAGGGAAATCATATCGCGCAAGCTGGTCGAATGGGCCGATTCCGACGCTTTGGAACTCATTATGACGACGGGGGGCACCGGTTTGTCGCCTCGCGACGTGACGCCGGAGGCCTTGACGGATATAGGCGACAGGATTGCGCCGGGTTTCGGGGAAGTGATGCGCGCGAGGTCGATGTACTATACGCCGCGCGGTTATCTTGGCAGGGGAATTGCTGTTACCAGGGGGAAAACCCTCATCATCGCTTTTCCGGGCAGCGAACGGGCGGTAAGGCAGTGTTTCGAGGCGATAGCGCCGGCGCTGCGTCACGGAGCGGAAATATTGAGCGGGCGCGATGCCGGCTGTGGAGGACATTGAGAATGAGTATTGCGGCGAAATGCGTAATTATTTCGGGACTTTCCGGGGCGGGAAAGAGCACGGCTCTCCGGATACTGGAAGACAGGGGTTTTTATGTGGTCGACAACCTGCCTCCGGTCATGCTGCCGTCGCTCCTCGATACCCTTTCCTCCAACAACGCCGCGGAGACGTGGGGAGTGGCGGCGGTGGTCGACGCGCGCGGGGAGAAAGTCATCGGGGAACTCGAAAAGTCCTTCGAAAGCATAGAAAGCACCGGCGTAAAGACCGAATTGGTTTTCCTCGAAGCCGCCGACGAGGCTTTGGTCAGGAGATACGAGGAGACGCGAAGGCGTCATCCTCTGGGGGAAGGCGTCACCATTATCGAGGGGATAACGCGCGAGCGCGCCGAATTATCCGCGCTGAAAAAAAAGGCGTCCATAGTGATTGATACGTCGGATTTCAACGTGTCGGATTTTCGCTCTTCGCTGATGGCGCAATTGGGCATGAACGAATATCCTTTCACCGTGATAGTGAGTTCCTTCGGTTTCAAAAACGGAATTCCGAGGGACTGCGACTATATGTTCGACACGAGGTTTCTGCCGAATCCAAACTACGTTTACGAACTGAAACCGCTGTCGGGGCGGGATATCGAAGTGCAGAAATATCTCGACAGGATACCCGAAAAACAGGTGTTCATGAAGCACCTCGTATCTTTTATGGAGTTTATCCTGAAACACTACGAGAACACCGGCAAGAAACAGCTGCACGTGGCTGTCGGCTGTACGGGAGGAAGACACAGGTCGGTGGCCGTTGCCGAACAACTCTCCAAGATAATATCCGACACCGGACTGAGGACGGCCATCAACCACAGGGATATAGACATGGAGGACCGGTAGGGAATGCGGAGCGCTGCGGTTCTCGTCGCGGCCGGTTTTTTTCTGGGCTGCGTCGTGACGGCTCTTTTGCCCCTCAGGTGGCGCCGCCGTCCCGTAGTGCCCGGCAGGACTTCCCGCCGCAGGCGGGAAGTCCTGGAAAGCGCGATTGAGCACAGATTGTTGCAAGGCCCCAATTTTGTGTGCATCGGGGGAGGTACCGGCTTATCGACGCTTCTTGCCGGGCTCAAGAGCTTCACGAGAAATATCACGGCCGTCGTCGCGGTGACCGACGAGGGCGGCAGTTCGGGGCGTCTGAGGCAGGAATGGGGGGTGCTGCCGCCGGGCGACATTCGCAACTGCCTCGTCGCGCTCGCGGAGGACGACAGCTCCCTGAACCGGATACTGAATTTTCGGTTCGACAGGGGCGAACTCGAAGGACACAGCCTCGGAAATCTCATATTGCTGGCGGCCTGTGAACTCACGGGCGATTTCAGCAAAGCGGTCGAGGAAATGAACCGGCTCCTCGCGATACGAGGCCGCGTTCTGCCGGTGACCACCGAGACGGTTGTCCTTCACGGCGAGGCGGAGAACGGGAAACTTGTCAAGGGAGAGCTGGAGATATCCGATTACGGAGCGCAGATGAGCAGGATATGGCTCGAACCTTCGTCGGCCAAACCGCTCCCGGGAGTGATAGAAGCCATCTCCAACGCGGACGCCATAGTTCTGGGGCCGGGCAGCCTCTTTACGAGCATCCTTCCGAACCTGCTGCTCGAAGAAGTCACCAAGGCAATCCGCGCCGCCGACCTGCCGAAGGTATACGTCGCCAATCTCATGACTCAAAAAAAAGAGACCGAACGGATGAACATAACTGCCCATCTCGATTGGATAGCGAGCGTGCTCGGCGAAACGCCGGATTACATCGTGGTGAACCATACTCCGATCCCTGAGGACTATCTCGAAAGATACCGCGAAAAAGGGGCCGAGCCGCTGTACCTTTCGAGGGAAGAGGAACTTTATCTGGAACGGAGCGGCTGCGAGGTCGTCTCGGCCGATCTGGTGAACATAAAGGACGGCAAATACCTGCGCCATCACTCGAAAAATCTGGCCGAGATACTGGCCCGCATTGCCGGGGATTACCGTGAAGATAATCTGCGGGGATAACGCGGCGTGAAGAATTATCTTGCCGAAGCCTGGGATGAATTTCTAAGCCTGCCCGTTTGCGACGCGCCCTCGGAACTGGCGGGATTTTTGTCGGCGCTTCCGGCGAAACAGGAGGGAGACCGCGTGCGTGTGGATACGCGCAAACTCGTCATAGCGCGGAGGATAATGAAACTCACCGGATATCTGAGCGCGGAAACAAGGCGTGAAATCATCCCCCGCGGCGGAAATTTTCTGGAACTGGATAAAAATCGCGGTAGGGCTCTGCTGCAAATTCAAAACGGGGCGTATTCGGAGTTAAACGCGCGATCATTTCGAAAATGGGCGTGGTTCAGGGGGGCGTGGGGGGGATGCGGCTCGCTGTATCTACCTCGCGTGGGATATTATATGTCGCTTCGGCCTCCCCGCCGGGGGAACTGCGAAAAGAGGCTGTCAGCGATACTTCGCGCGTCCGGCGTGAGCGCCGGCGCGAGGCCGAAGGGCGGACGGACGGAATATATAATCAGGGGCCTGGAGGATATAGTGACAATCCTCGCCGGCATGGGGTTGGTGAGGACTTCTCTCATGTTCGAGGAAACGGCGGTATTGCGGTCCGCGCGCGGCGCGGCAAACAAGATGACCAACTGCGACAGGGCAAACATAGGGAAAACGCTCGACGCGGCCAGACTCCAGATGAGGCTCGTCGAAACGCTCGACGAAAAAGGCCTGTGGAGCGAAATATCGCCGCAATTGGCCGAAGTGGCGAGGGTCAGGCGCGAACATCCCAGCGCGTCGCTGGGGGAACTCGGACAGATTTTGACAAAACCGGTCAGCAAAAGCACTGTCGAATACAGGTGGAAAAAACTAGAGGCGTTTCTGGCCGAAACGGATATTATGAAAACGAAAAGGGGATGATCGAGTTGTACCTTGGAAAAGCGGACGTCAATACTTACGGCAAGGGGGCCGAGCGCGAATTTCTCGTCTCGAACGGCGCGGGGAGTTACGGGTCTTCCACGGTCATAGGCGCGAACACGAGGAGCGGGCACGGACTTCTGGTCGTCCGCTCAAAAGAGAGCGAAACCCATACGGTGCTCGTCAGTAAACTCGAGGAAACTCTTCACGCCGACAACAGGAAATATCAACTGTCCACGAACCGCTACAAGGATCTGATATATCCCGACGGATTCAGATACTTGCAGGAATATGAGGGGAATCCTTACCCCGATATTTTGTTCGTCGTGCACAGCGTTTTCCTTCGGAAATCCCTTTTCATGCCTCTCGACGGAACATGTACCGTGGTCAGGTACGAACTCCTCGCTTCCCCGAAACCCGTAACGCTGGAAATACGTCCGCTTTTCGCGCACAGGGCCAACGACGTAACCTGCCCGGATCACTCGGACGCCGGGTTCGAGGCTCTGAATTCAGGAAACGCGGTAAACGTATCGGGGCGCGGCGCGGTGAGCCACGTTTCCTTTGCCGGCAAGCCGAACCGGGTCCTCTGGCACGAAAAACCGATGTGGTTCGAGAACCTCGTCTACGAGAAAAACGCCGAGTCCGAGACGCCTTCCGTCGATTCCCTCTGGTCTCCCGGTTACGGGACGGTGGAGATGGAACAGGGAGACGCCGTCTGGCAGGTGCTCTCCGAGGAGCCGGTATCCTACTCGCCGGAGGAACTCGACGTCCTTTTGAAGGATACGGTGGAACGTCAGAAACGCTTCGTGGAAGGGCTCCCGATAAGCGCCAAACACAGCCTCGCGCAGGACTTGGCGCGCAGTTCATGTCATCTCGTGTCAGAAAACGTCGACTCGTCCCCGGCCGTCATTTCGGGTTTCCCTTCGGTGCAGCTGCGCGCCCGCGATACTTTCATCGCTCTTCCGGGACTCACTCTGGCGACGGGACGCGTAGGGGCCGCCCGCGGGATACTCTCGGCGTGGCTCGAACGTTCGCGCTCCCTGGGCGGGATCATGCCCGCATGTATCAGCGGCGGTGAAGCCGTGACCGGAGACATTGACTCCGGCCTCTGGTATCTGTACGCGCTTCAGAAATATACCGCGCACGCGGGATTCGATTTCGCGCGCGAAAATTACGCCGAACTCGCCGGCGTCCTGGGCAAATACGAGCAGGGCCCGCCGGAACTCGGAGCCGCGATGGACGGCGGCACGAAACTGATAAAATATTTCAACGCGGATAAAACGAACAACTGGATGTCCGGCGACGCGGGCGGCGAGCCGCTTGTGGAGCGCAAAGGCTACCTAGTGGAAGTGAACGCCCTCTGGTATGACGTCCTGCGTTTTATGGAAGAAACCGCCCGCGAGTTCGACGACGGAGTGTCCGAGGAAAAATATTCGAGCCTGGCGCGGGAAGTGAAAAAATCATTCGCCGATATATTCTGGAACGGTCCCGCCAAATACCTCTACGATTGGGTCGATCCTTCGGACGGGCGGCGCGGCGAACTGATAAGGCCGAACGCGATATTCGCCGTCTCCCTGCCTTACGCGGTGCTGTCGGACGAAATGGGGCGTTCCGTGTTCGCGACGTGCTGGAACCAGCTTTACACCACTTACGGGCTGCGCACCCTCGACCCGCACAACGAGAAGTTCAAGGGCCGCGCGGAGGGCCGCCCCGATCAGAAAAAGAAGGCGCGCTTGCGCGGCATGGCGTGGCCCTGGCTGCTGGGGCAGTTTATCACCGCGTATATGCGTTTCAACCGCGGCGACGCCGACATGGGATGGCGGTTTGTCCGTCCCTTCACCTCGCATCTGCGAAGGGGATGCCTCGGCGGCGCAGCCGAGTATTTCGACGGCGTGATGCCTTACATGCCGAACGGCGACGTGCTGAGCGCCGTCTCGATAGGCGAGCTGCTCAGGGTGATGTACGAAGATCTGGCGTGAGAATTTTATTGACCAAGTTTGTTTTATTTGATAATCTAAGGCATAGATTAGAGTGTGTGATTTCAAACCCAAGGAGGTTTTTACAATGGCAAAGCGCAAAGTCGCAATTAACGGTTTCGGTCGTATCGGGCGCGTGTTCCTCCGCTCGTTCTTCAAAAAGGGAGGACACGAGTTCGACGTAGTAGCTGTAAATGATCTGACCCCGCCCGACGTGTTGGAGTATCTCCTGAAGTACGATTCGGTATTCAAACGCTTCGAAGGCGAAGTAAAACTCGAGGGCGACGTCATCAGCGTAAACGGGATGAAAATCAAGGCCCTCGCCGAGCCCGACCCCACGAAACTGCCGTGGGGCGAACTGGGCGTGGATATCGTCGTCGAGAGCACCGGGCGTTTTACCGACGCTTCCAAAGCCAAGGCTCATATCGACGCCGGAGCCAAGAAAGTCATCATATCCGCGCCGGCCACCAATCAGGACATCTCGATAGTCATGGGCGTGAACGACGGCGAATACGACCCGGCGAAGCATCACATAATCTCCAACGCTTCCTGCACCACCAACTGCCTCGCTCCGGTAGTGAAAGCGATCGACGATAAATTCGGAATAGTGAAGGGACTCATGAATACGGTCCATTCCTATACGAACGACCAGGTAACGCTCGATTTCCCGCCCAAGAAGGGCATGTCGGCCATAACGCGCGGAAGGGCGGCGGCGCTCTCCATAATTCCGACGAGCACCGGAGCGGCCAAGGCCATCGCGGAAGTGCTTCCCCACCTCAAGGGAAAGCTGAACGGATTTTCCCTCCGCGTGCCGACGCCTGACGTGTCGATTGTCGACCTCACCGCCGAACTCAAAAAACCCGCGACAAAAGAAGAGATCAACGCGGCGGTGAAAGAATACGCGGAAGGCCCGCTCAAGGGGATTCTCGCGTACGAGCCGGAAGACCTCGTGTCGATGGACTTCCTGGGAGATTTCCATTCCTCCATATTCGCCCCGAAACACACGACGGTCATAGACAATATGGTAAAAGTTCTCTCCTGGTACGACAACGAGTGGGGCTACAGCACGCGAGTCGCGGACCTTGCGGATCTCATCATCAAGAAGGGGCTGTAGAAATTGAAACTCAAAACATTTCAGGCTCGGGACGTCGCCGGCAAACGGGTGCTCGTCAGGGTCGATTTCAACGTCCCCCTCACCGGAGACGGCAAAGTATCGGACGCCACCCGAATAAGGGCTCACGTTCCGCTGATTGAGGAATTGTCGGCAGCCGGGGCCAAAGTGGCGCTCTGCTCTCATTTGGGCAGGCCCAAGGGTCAGGCGAATCCCAAATACTCCTTGAAACCCGTCGCCGAGGAACTTGAAAAGACGATAGGCAAAAAAGTCGTCTTTACAAGCGACTGCGTTGGCGCGGCGGCGTCTTCCGCGATCGATTCCCTCGAACCGGGGGGAATAGCGGTACTCGAAAATTTGCGTTTTTACGCCGAGGAAGAGAAAAACGACGCCGAGTTCGCCAAAAAACTGGCCTCTCCGTTCGAAGTATTCATCATGGACGCGTTCAGCGCCGCGCACCGGGCGCACGCGTCGACGCGCGCGGTGGTGGAGTGCCTGCCGTCGTTCGCCGGGCCTCTCCTCATAAGGGAGATAGAAATCCTGAGCGAGACGCGCGACAATCCGAAGCATCCTTTCGTCCTCATACTTGGGGGCGCAAAGGTGTCGGACAAGATAGACGTCATAGAAAATCTTCTGTCCAAGGCGGACACTATCATAATAGGCGGGGGTATGTCATTCACGTTCCTGAAAGCTCAGGGATACGAGATAGGGCATTCGCTCTGCGAAGCCGAGAAGTTGGACTACGCGCGCGGGATTTTCGAAAAGGCAAAGAAGCAAAACGTTTCGATACTGCTGCCGGACGACGTGGTGGTCGCTTCGGAAGTATCCGCCGACGCCGCTTCGAAAACGGTAGCCTCGAACGCCATCCCGCCCGATCTCATGGGCCTCGATATCGGCCCCGCCACGAGGAAGAAATTCCGCGAAGCTCTCGAATCCGCCAAAACCGTCCTGTGGAACGGCCCGATGGGCGTCTTTGAAATGGCGCCTTTCGCCGACGGAACCAGGGCGATCGCCGAGCAGTTGGCAAAGATTACCAAAAACGGCGCGACGACGGTTGTCGGCGGCGGGGATTCAGCCGCCGCGATAGCGCAGTTCGGCCTTGCAAATGAAGTGTCCCACGTTTCCACGGGCGGCGGAGCTTCCCTCGAGTTTTTCGAGGGCAAGATGCTTCCCGGCGTGGAACCTTACGTAATATAAGGGGGATACGTCATGCGCAAAAAAATGATAGCGGGCAATTGGAAGATGAACAACAACCGGGCGGCCACAAAGGATTTCGTGGAAAACCTCGAATCCTGGTTCGCCGGCGACCCTACCGGCAAAAAAGCCGCTTCGGCGGCGGCCTCCGGCAAAATCGAGGCCGTGATCGCGCCGCCCTTCACTTCTATCGAAGCGGCCCGCGCGGCTAAAAAGAGCGATATCATACAGATAGCGGCGCAGAACGTCTATCACGAGGCAAAGGGCGCTTTCACCGGCGAGGTGTCGCTTTCCATGCTGGAGGAAGCCGGATGCAAGTACGTGATAATCGGCCACAGCGAGCGCAGGCATGTGTTCCACGAGCCGAACGAGGCGCTAGAAAAGAAACTCATCGCCACGCTGGAGTCGCGGGTGCTTCCGATATTCTGCGTCGGAGAGCTGTTGGAGGAACGCGCGGCGGGCAACACCGAAAAAGTTCTGGCCGCTCAGCTCGAATCCGCGTGGAAATCGCTTACGAGCGACGTGGTGGGCGATATGGTGGTCATAGCCTATGAGCCGGTGTGGGCGATAGGCACAGGGCAGACCGCTTCCGACGCCGACGCCGAAAAAGCGTGCGATTATATCCGCGCTCTCGCGTATGAAAAATTCGGCATAACCGCGAGCGATTCGCTAAGGATACTCTACGGCGGTTCGGTTAAACCGGACAACAGCGCGTCGCTGCTCTCTCAAAAGGACATTGACGGCCTGCTGATTGGCGGAGCTTCTCTGGAAGTGGAATCTTTCGAGAAAATCATCGCGGCGTCCATTTAAACAGGGAAGCGCGCCGTAAGGATTGAAACAAAGGAGAAATACAAGATGAAAGAAAAAGTATTGAAAACCCTCAACGAACAAATGAACGCCGAATACTATTCAGCGTATCTGTATTTGGGCATGTCCGCTTACGCCGACAGGGCCGGATTCAAAGGGACGGCTGGCTGGCTTCTGCGGCAGGCGCACGAGGAACGCGAACACGCCGAAAAAATATTCAAGTTCATCCTGGAGCGCGGCGACGCCCCCGCGTTCGCTGACATCAAGGCAACGCCGCCTGAGTACAAGAGTCCGGAAGAAGTGTTCAAAAAAGTCGCGGCGCACGAGCGCCACGTCACGGATCTCATCGACGCCGCGGCCACCGTGGCGCTGGACGAGCGCGACCACGCGGCGTACAGTTTCCTCCGGTGGTTCGTCGACGAACAGGTGGAGGAAGTCTCCACCGCCGACGATATCCTCGCGAAATTTACCGCGGTCGGCAATAACCCCGGCCTACTCTTCAGCCTGGACGCAGTATTGGGCCAGAGGCAGTAAACGTCCCCGCGGGGAAACGTTGTATTATAAAAATAACCGGAGCCCAGCGCCCCGGTTATTTTTTTGGAGTATCGGGCTGTCTCAAACATGACCTGTCCGAATATTGGAGCGTGAAGATTGACGAGGCCAACCGCTTAATTTTCAAGATAAGCGGCAGCGTTTTAAAAATCGCGGCCTGCCGCGGCAGCTGCGAAGATGATTGACCGATTCGTCTGAATATGAGTCAGTGGGGGAGCCTTGAATACGGGGAAAATTTGACACGAGCGGATGAAAAATTACATGACACAAAAAATAGAGCGCCGGCAGGGGTAGTGGCCGGCGTTTTCGGTTTGTATCCGTCGCGGTAATTGGGGAAAGCGAAAGACGCGTGCGCGCGGAAGAAAACCCGAGCCGAAAATCGCGCCGCGTTTTGATTTTCGCCGGTTTTTTGATACCATTGACTGCCCGCCTGCGCTTCGGTGTAAACGCGGTCGATCAGATCGCCGATGTGGTAAATTCATTTAATTTCGCAGGATAGGATGCCAGAATAAATTCTAATGAAACAATTTAACTAATTGTTACATTAGACGGATTTTATCATAGCTGTCTGGTCAATGAAACGGACGCGGCAAAGAACGTTTCTTTTAAAAGAAAGTTCGTATCCCAAAAGTAAATTCAAGATAAATTTTTATTGATGATTTGCAACAGTCAGGGAGTATGGATTTTTTACAGACAATTTAAGACAAGCGAAATTTTCATAAATTCAGTTCGAGGTACGCGGTGTCCATAATATCTCTCGTTATCCCGATATAGCGAAGAGTCGTAGAACTGACCGAATGGTTCAGCAGTTTTTGAACCAGAGCGATGTCGTTGCCGTTGTTTTTATATACGTGGTAGCCAAAAGTCTTTCGCAAAGAATGAGCGCCGATATTGTTTATTCCGACATGTTTGCCCGCCGCTTTTAAAATTCTCCACGCCTGAACGCGCCCCAGCGCCCCGCCTTTTTTGGAGATAAACAGCGGCGAGCCTGTATCCGACGTTTCGCGTTCAGAGAGGTAATCCGCGAGGATTTTTTTGACGGACGCGTTGAGGGGAAACCGCCTCACTTTACCCGTTTTTTTCTCCCGAAGCTCTATCGCGTCCGCGATATGTCCATTGCCGTTCAGCACGTCCGCGATTTTAAGCGACAGCAAATCCCCTATCCGAAGCGCCGTATTGATCCCCATCACGAACAGTAACTGATCTCGTTTATTATTTTCGAGAAATTTTTTCATAGCGCCGATTTGTTCCAGATATTTGATCGAATCAACTTCCATGCCATTTGCCCCTTCCCGCTCGCCGGAGGTCCGGCGGAAAATATTCGTACAACATAGAGGCAAGCTATTTTTAATGTAACAATTAGTTAAATTGTTGCATTAGACGGATAGAGGGTGGAATAACGCGGTTCTGGCGAGGACCGGCGAGCGTTTCGTCGCGCGATTATCTGGGTTTTACAGGTATGGAAGTATTTTTGCCGTTTTGCCAATACGCTGTTTGAACTTTTTAACTTGACGCGAGGATTTGAGATGACGAAAAAGGCGGGTTTTATGCCGGCGGCTGTTTTGTGTCGCCGCGCTTTTCGCGAGAGAGGGTGAACGCGGCCTGGGTTACTGAGAAGAGCGGAGTTTTATTGAACATGGGTGCTTGTAAATCGAATGGGCATGAAATTTTTGTATAAGCGGCATAAGGAGGCGGGCAGCAAGATGAAAAAGAGAATTATGACGGGTATTTTGTTGTTGATTTTGGCTATAGCGGGGGTTGCGTACGCGGAAGAAACTTGGTCAAAGTGGGATTGCAGCGCTTGTGGGTTCAGTATATTCATAAGGACTGGCACCGACCCTAAAATTTACGAAAACAGAAGAAATTGTCCGAGATCTAATGATGGCTACCATAGATGGGTGGAAGTAGATTCAGATTTAGTAATAAGGGAGGACGAGGAGGACGAGAAGGACGAGTTCTTGGACGCCGTAATCGGCAGATTTATGGAGGAAGACGCTTTCGTCAATAATGCGCTTCGGCTAGGAGCAAACGTCAACGCTAGGGACAAAGACGGCAATACGGCTCTGATGTTCGCGGCGAAAATGAAAAAAAGCACAGAAATCGCCACGCTCATCAGAGCGGGTGCGGACGTCAACGCTAAAAATAAGAACGGCTATACGCCGCTGATGTACGCGGCGAGGGATAACCAGAACGCAGAAGTAATCAGTACGCTCATCAGAGTGGGTGCGGACGTCAACACTAAGGACAAGGACGACTGGACCCCATTGATGTATGCGGCGAATGCGTTGCACCAAAACGCAGAAGTGATCAGCACGCTCATCAGAGCGGGTGCGGACGTCAACACTAAGGACAAGGACGACTGGACCCCGTTGATGTATGCGGTGAGAGGGTCATGCCAAAACGCAGAAATAACAGCCGCACTCATCAGAGCGGGTGCGGACGTCAACGCTAAGAACAAGTACGGCGAGACCCCGCTGATGATCGCGGCGATAGGGAACCAAAACGCAGAAATAACAGTCGCACTCATTAATTCGGGCGCGGACATCAATGCTGAGGACAGGAAAGGCGAGACGGCGCTAATATACGCGGAGAAATACAATAAAAGCGAGAATAAAGCGAAAATAATCGAATTGCTGCGGAAAGCCGGCGGCTCGAAGCCCCAAAAGCAGACCGCCGCGAGCAGTTTTCACGCGCTCTGCAAGAACGGAACCGCCGGTAAGATAGAGGACGCCCTGGCGGCGGGCGCTAACGTCAACGCGCGAGACGCAAACGGCTGGACGCCGCTGATGTACGCGGCACGGTACAACTCGCGGGCCGACGCGGTCTCCGCGCTCATAGCGGCGGGCGCGGACGCGGGCATTACGGCGAACGACGGCAACAGCGCCCTGACGCTCGCGAAGAAGAACAAAAACCAGGCCGTTTACCTGCTGATAAACGACTACCTCCGACTCCGAAGGGAATAGCCTTCCGCCGGGGGCAGCTTACATGGAGAACACATGGCTCATGTCCGGTTTGCCGTGTATCGTATCGAATCCCTCGACCGGAGCGTCCCTGAAAGGGACTGTCGAAACCTGAAACGCCATTCTGATCTTGGGATATATCTCGAAAATATTGATCGTATCCCAGGGGTCGAGACGCCAGAGTGTGCGGCCGAATCTGGCGTCCCCGACCGTATAGTTTACGAGATTCGCCGCGTTTCGCCCTCCCCGGAATATTATCCACGGGGAACGCGTTATGAGTTTCGGGCGGAGGAATGACGCGGAAGGCAAAGCGGCGCCGCGCGGCCGCGTCCATTCCTCCCAGTT
>JAISDQ010000059.1 GCA_031264605.1 Synergistaceae bacterium
TCGAAGCTCTCGAAAGAGAGTTACAAGGAGCGTAAAGCCGCCCAAAGCCAAACGATAACAGGTCTTGGCAAATGGTGGGGGCGCAAACCGCTCGTGCTTGTCCGCGCCGCGATACTCGGCTGCCTCATGCCCGCGGGCGGTAATCCGCGCCGCGATATGGAGATATTTCTCAAAATCATGAGCATGGACGACGGCGGGCTTTGGCGGCGCCACGAAGCATGGGAGGACAAGAGCGATAATTACTGGCACGAGCGTGAGAAAGAACTCCGCCGCGATTTTGAAAAACTCGGATATGACGAGAAACTTAAATCCTGCGTCCGACCGGAACAGTTTGAGCGCCCCGCCGACGACCACGCCTGGCATGAAATAAATCACCACCTTGGCACTCATGCCTATAACCTGCGAGACCTGTCGCGGCAGCTTGCCGAAAAACGCTTCGGCACGAACGCCGTCGTCGGCGACTGTTTCTGCGGCGGAGGGAGTGTTCCGTTTGAGGCGGCGCGTATGGGGCTTGACGTGTACGCCTCCGACCTCAACCCCATCGCGGGGCTTTTGACTTGGGCCGCAATCCACATCTGCGGCGCGTCCGACGCGGAAATAGAGGAGATCAAACGGTTTCAAAAAGAAGTCTACGAGGCGGTGGACAAGGAGATAACGGAACTCGGCATCGAACATAACGAAAAAGGCGACCGCGCTTTATCATACATCTACTGCGTCGAGGTGAAATGTCCGGAGTGCGGCGCGATTGTGCCGATGCTCCCCTCGCTCGTAGTCGGCAAACGTACCGGGAGCGTAGTCGCGAAACTGAAACCTAACGGCTGCCGTTACGACATCGACATTGTTTCAGGCGCGACCGCCTCGGATATGAAAGAGGCCGAGACAAAAGGAACGGTGACTTCAAACGGCCTGAGCTGCCCGTATTGTGTCAAGACTACGCCGATTAGTGTAATACGCCGTGACCGCCGCGATGAGAACGGCAACATCATTTACGGTTTACGCCTGTGGGAAAAAGGTGAATTCGAGCCGCGTTCGGACGACGTGTATCAGGAACGGTTGTACGCCGTCAGATACGAACATGAGTATATCAAGAACGGGAGGAAAAGAACCGAACGCTACTACCGCGCCCCAAATGAGCGCGATCTTGCCAACGAGGAAAAGGTACGCTGCATCGTTGCTGAGAATATCGTCAAATGGCAAGAGCAGGGGCTTGTGCCGAGTAGCGTAATTGAACCAGGTGACAAAACGACAGAGCTTATCCGTAATCGTGGCTGGACGCACTGGAACCATTTGTTCAACGCGCGGCAGTTGTTGGTGTTGAGTAAATTTGCGGAACACATAAGTATTGAACCAAACCCTATTTTGAAAGTGGCAACAATTCTTAGCTTTAATCAGATCATTGACCGTTGTTCAAAGCTATGCAGGTTCGATAGTAGTCGCGATGAAGCAAAACAAACATTCTATAACCAGGCTCTCAACACGCTTATAAATTATGCCACAAGAAGCGTTTATACATTTGATACAGCTTGGAACTATTACTTCGGTCGATATATAAAGCAAACGGTCGCCGATTTAACGACTACTGACGCCCGTGCCGTAACACATACCGTCCATATTTGGCTTACCGACCCGCCCTACGCCGACGCTGTGAACTACCACGAACTGTCCGAATTTTTCCTCGCGTGGGACAAGCGCCTACTGAAAGAAGCGTTCCCCGACTGTTACACAGACAGCAAGCGCGTCCTCGCCGTGCGTGGCGGCGAGGGTTTCGCGCAGAGCATGATCGACATCTATTCTAATCTCACCGCCCACATGCTGGATGGCGGGATGCAGGTAGTGATGTTTACCCACTCCGACCCGGCGGTATGGGCGCAGCTCGCGTTGATCATGTGGAAGTCAGGGCTGAAAGTCACGGCGGCGTGGAACATTGCCACCGAAACGGACGCGAGCGGTCTGAAAGAAGGCAATTACGTCAAGGGCACCGTGCTGCTCGTACTGCGCAAGCGCACAGGCACGAGCGAAGCGTTCCTCGACGAGATAAACGCCAACATCAAAGCCGAGGTCGTCAGTCAGATCGAGAGTATGCAACGGCTCGACGATAAGGAAGACCCGAACTTCTCCGATCCTGATTATGTGCTCGCCGCCTACGCTGCGTCGCTGAAGGTGCTGACGAGCTACGGCAGCATCGGGGAGATTGACTTGGATTATGAACTCGCCAAGGCAATCAACGATCCTAGAAGTTCAAAGGTCGTGGCCCTCATCGAACGGGCGAAAAAACAGGCGTATGATTGCATTATCCCCGCCGATTTCGACAATTTCATGTGGAAAGAGCTTTCCCCCTCCGAGCGGTTCTATATCAAGGGCCTGGAGTACGAGAAGAACGGCGGCTACCAGATTTCGACGTATCAGGAGTACGCCCGCGGTTTTGCCCTCGCGAGTTACAGCCAGATGATGGCTAACGAGCGGGCGAACGCCTGCCGCCTGAAGACGCCGACCGAGTTCGCCATGCGGATGGTGGGCGATGTGCCGGGTTTCGAGGAGTCGACACTGCGGCTCGTGCTCGCCGCAATCCACATCGCGATAAAAGAGGACGAACAGCCGAACAAGGGCTTGTGGCACTTGAAGAACAATTCGAGGGACTACTGGGGAAGCCGCGATATGCTGAAACAACTATTAGCGTTTCTCAAAGACACGCGGGACATCGCGAACATGCCGCACTGGGCTCAGTCCGCACAAATGGCGGAACATTTGTATGTGCTGGTGGATAATGATCATGTCTGATAAGGGGGGTATATCATGGGTTTGCAAGTAGAAAGACACGGTGAAGTCATTCCGCAAAATATCAGTGCGCTACCACACTGTAACGCGGGCAATAAATCAAGAGTTTCGGAACTCGCAGAGCGAAACTCAGAACAGTTGCTAAATCACTTTTTGCAAAATATGATTGGCATAAGCTCGTTCTTATCGGCGCCAGGAAGTGCTGATGCAGTCGATATAAGCGGCAATCTTGACTGCCTTGAGAAAGTTCTAAGATATATTGCCGAATGAGCATCCTATGATAGGAAGGTAGTTTATGGTAAACCGTTACTCGTCACGCGCGAACAAATTGGGCGAGCAATTCCTGAGCGCCAAACTTCAAGACGCTGTCAGCTATGACCGCATTGCCGGATACTTCTGTTCGTCAATTTTAGAGGTTGCGGGGGAAGCAATTGAAGGCGTCACCGGCAAAGTTCGAGTGATTTGTAACTCGGGGATTTCCCCATCCGATGCTGCCGTAGCGAAACTCAGTATGCGTCAGGAGTGGAACGATTTTAAGCCGGAGGAAGTGTACGCGGCAAAGGGCGCGATAACTCGGCTTTATAAGCTGTATGCTTTGTTAAAGTCCGGCAAGCTCGAAGTGCGGGTGCTGCCTGATGAGATTTACGGTTTAATGCACGGCAAAGCGGGCGTGATTACATACGCCGATGGTGGCAAAACCTCATTCGTCGGCAGTATCAATGAAACCAAAAGCGCGTTTACGACCAACTACGAAATGGTTTGGGAGGACAGCGATCAGGATTCTGTCGCATGGGTACAAGCGGAGTTTGACGCTTTTTGGGGCAATGCTCACGCCGTGCCGCTTTCCGACTATGTGGTAGAGGACGTAAAGCGCATTGCCGAGCGGCGTTCCATTCCCCTCAAAGACTGGCGGGAAATGGCGGACAACCCCGCTCCGGCGGTTGCGGCCGAAGAACCGATATACCGCGAGCAATTCGGGCTTTGGGCTCATCAGAAGTATTTCGTCGCCCGCACCTTTGAGGAGCATAAGCGCCGGGGCGGCGCGAGATTGCTGCTCGCCGATCAAGTTGGTCTGGGCAAGACCGTTCAGCTCGCTATGACCGCAAAACTGGTCGCGCTTTACGACGAGAAGCCTGTGTTGATAATCGTCCCGAAAACGCTGTTGTTCCAATGGCAAGACGAGCTTATGACGCTGCTCAACTTCCCTTCCGCGGTATGGGCCGGGTGTTATTGGGTTGACGAAAACGGATATGAATACCCTGCCGACAGCGTGAAAGCAATCCTTAAATGCCCCCGCAAGGTTGGGATTGTTTCGCAGGGGCTTATCACGAGCAAATCCGAATCGGCAGAACTGTTGAAGTCAATGAAATTTTCGTGCGTAATCCTCGATGAGGCGCACAGAGCAAGGCGAAAAAACCTTGGTAAAGACCCCGATAAATATAAAGCACAGCCGAACAATCTGCTGGCGTTTCTTGATGAAATCACGTTCAAGACAAATAGCCTGCTGCTAGCGACCGCGACGCCCGTTCAGATTGATCCGATTGAGGCGTTCGACCTTTTAATGGCTTTATCCTTACCGCAGGACGCGGACAAGGTTTTGGGCGACATCTACAGTATTTGGCGTCACACACCTGGATTGAGCATAAAGTATGTTCAAGGCTATGAGCAATACCCTGACGCGGAAGCTGAAATGTGGGAGATTGTCCGCAATCCTTTCCCGCCGCGCGGTGAGGATAAGAGTTTTGAAATATTGCGCGAACAACTTGGCATTGCCGACGATACGCATGTAATCCCACAAAATCGTTTTGATCAATTGAGCCGGGCACAGAAAGACAGGGTAAAAACGCTCTATTACGATGACGGTTTCATCAAAAATCACAACCCGTATGTCCGAACCATCGTCAGGCGCACCCGCGACTTTTTGGAAAACACGATCAATTCCGATACAGGCGAGCCTTACCTGAAAAAAATCAATGCAATACTGCTTGGAGAGAAAGATGACGAAGCTCTTGAGCTTTCCGGCTATCTGGCGCAAGCGTATAGCATAGCCGAGGAATTTTGCGACATGCTCTCGTCACGGGTCAAGGGCGGCGGATTTATGTCCACGCTGCTCTTGAAACGCATCGGAAGCACAATGTTGGCGGGAGAGAACACGGCAAAGAAAATGCTTGCCTGGACAGCCGAGGGCAAGGATAAACTCCGTTTGCTGGATGATGAACTTGCGGACGGGGACGACGAAGAAGCCGAAGAGTCTGGTCAAAGTGAAATCAAAGACTTGACGGCAGAGGAAATTGACTGTTTGGAGCAACTCGTCAGCGTATTGAAATCCAACGCAGATACTGACCCGAAATACAACCGCGTCAAGGCAATACTCAATGGGGGTGTCGATGGCGAGGGTGCTTGGAAAAACAAAGGCTGTATCCTGTTCAGCCAATACTACGACAGCGCGATCTACGTCGCGGAACGTCTGTCTAATGACCTGCCTGACGTTTACATCGGGCTTTGCGCAGGCGGCGACAAGTCTGGAATATACCTGAATGGTTCATTCAGGAGGGAGCGCAAGGACGAGATTAAGCGATTGGTGAAAACACGGGAACTGAGGATACTCGTCGGAACCGACGCGGCTTCCGAAGGTTTGAATCTGCAAGCATTGGGAACGCTTATCAACATCGATCTGCCTTGGAACCCGACGAGACTTGAACAGCGTAAGGGACGTATCCAACGTATCGGACAACTGGCCGAAAAAATCTACATCTACAACATGCGCTACAAGGATTCTGTCGAAGACAAAGTCCACCGTAAACTCTCCGGGCATCTGCGGGACATATACGCATTGTTTGGGCAAATACCCGATGTCCTGGAGGACGTCTGGGTGGCAATAGCTCAAAAAGATGAAGAACGCGCGGAGCTTGCGATAAACAAGCTGCCTAAGAAGAATCCCTTCATCATCAAGTACGAGGAAAAGATTCCAGACTGCGGCGATTGGGAGAAATGCTCTGTCGTACTCGATAAACAGGAGGAAATGCGGGAATTGCTCAAAGGGTGGTAAACACCGACAATACTATACTAATGCGAGAGGATTTCTTGATGAAAGACGAATTGGCTATTCTTGGACCGCCTCCGACGGAACCCGAAGATAGTTGTTTTTACCGGTTAATTCCTTCATTTTCTATCCATGATAATTCCAAACTTTACGGTATGATAAAAAATAATTAGTTTTAACGTGAAAGGCGTTATTAAATTATTATATTTCGATGTTTGACTTGCTATCATAACGCATTTTTGCCGTAATTCGAATAGACAATGCGTGTTATTTATTTTATGTAAGTCGAACGTCCAAAAAATAATCAATCAGGAGCGGCAAACGGGGGGAGGCTAAATCGGGAAAATTGTTTTTGTCCGGTTTGGCGTCGGCGGTGCGCGTGAATATCTGAAGGCTTAATATGAAAACTTGATGAAATCCCGAGGAGAAATTTACTATGACATGGTTAAAAAACAAGAGTATTGGAGCCAAGCTGAGTTTTCTCGTTGGTTTGCCGCTTTGCCTGCTGCTGTTCAGCACCGCGTTCAACTACAGCATATCGTCGCGAAGCGCGGAGAATTTTGATATCGCCTACAACAACGTATTCTCGCAATCGACCAACCTGATGCAGGTCAGGTCGAACCTGAACGCGCAAGCGCGTTTGCTCTACAAGATGATAATAATCCACGACATGCAGGAAATGAAAGACATCCGTTCGGAGGTCGAGCAAAGACGCAAATTGAACGCCGATTTGCTGAGCCAGTTCGAAAAGGCTTCGTTGGACCAAACTATGAGAGATGATCTCGCCGAAGTGGAAGATTTGAAAAACGACCTCGTCAAAACGCAAGACGAGGTCGCGGACTTTGCCCTGCAGTACCGGGACAACGAAGCCGAAGAAAAACTTATACAAGAACTCGAACCCCTGATCCTGGAGTATAATAACAGAGTTCGCAAACTGTCGGAATATCTCCTGGAAGTGGCGGACAAAACCCGGGACGAAGTATCGAGGGAATCCAACGAGTCCATTTTCATGAGCTGCGCGATATCTATCGCGGCGGTGATATTGTCCGTCATCTTCAGTCTTATCGTCTCGAAAATGATAACGGGGCCCATCAACGCGATCAGAGAGAAGATCGGGGCATTCTCGGACGGCGACTTATCGGTCGATTTCACCGACAGCGGCAAAGACGCGATATCCCTCATGAGCAAAGCTCTCGACGAAATGGTCGGAACGCTGCGGCGGGTGGTGTCCGTGGCTCAGGATTCCGGCTTGCGCATCGCCGACTCGGCGCAGAATTTTTCGTCCATGGCGCAGGAAACCAACGCGTCGGTTGAAGAATTCAGGGGCAATGTCGAGGAGTTGAGTTCTAACATGCAGGTGCTCTCCTCGGCGGGCGAAGAGGTCAACGCCGCGGTGGAGGAAGTTGCGACAGGCGCTCAGACGACGGCGGAGAAGGGCACCGACATAGCCCGTAAAGTTAACGACGCGATGTCGGCGGGAGAAAACGGAAAACACGCGGTTCACAACGTGGCCGATGGCATAAACAATGTGGCGGAAAGCGCCGCGGCGGCGACCACGGCCGTTTTGAAACTCGGCGACAGGACGCGGCAGATACAGAGTTTCGTCAAACAGATAGGAAGCATAGCCGACCAGACTAACCTGCTCGCGTTAAACGCCGCGATCGAGGCCGCCCGCGCAGGCGAGACGGGACGCGGTTTCGCGGTGGTGGCCGAAGAAGTGCGAAAATTGGCCGAGGACAGCAACGCGGCGGCTAAAAACATCGAGGAACTCGCGAGCGCCATCACGTCCGAACTCGCCGCTATAACCGAATACGCGCAGGAAAACGCCGCGTCATGCACCAACGTCAAGGTGCTGTCCGGCGAAACGGAGGACGCGATAGCGAATATGCTCGAAAATCTCCGCGAAATATCGAGCGCGACGCAAGACCTGGCGGCGGTAGCCGAAGAACAGGCGGCGTCGAGCGAAGAAATAGCGGAGTCGGTGCAGAGTATGTCCGTAAAGGTAAACGGCTCAGCGACGGTGAGCGACAACATAAAAGAGAGCGTGGCGGAAGTAGCGGCGGCTTCCGAGAGAGTGGCCGGCGACGCCGAAAATCTGTCGCGCCTCTCCTTCGGCCTCCAACAGGAGCTGGCGTTCTTCAAAATGAACGGCGGCGGCGCGAATGGGGAAAAGCCCTCCCTGCCGCAGGCGCTTCCGGCAAAGAAATCGCTCGAAGTCTGACGCCCGCGGCGATAAACGCTCTGCCAAACGCCTGGGGAGCATTGGGCGCGTCGCTTCCTCAGCTATTGCGTGTCGGCTATAGGCGCGATGAACGACGTGGTTGGAAACGAGTCCCAGGGGAAGAGTATCCATGTGTCCTGGCTCACTTCCGTTATGAATTCGTCGACTATCGGACGGCCCTCGGGTTTCGCGTAGACGGTCGCGAAGCGAATGTCGGGAAACATCTGTCTCACGGTTTTCGCGGTGCGGCCGGTATCGACAAGGTCGTCGATTATCAGCCACGAGTCGTTCATGTCGGCCAAATCAGGGCGTTTCAGGATGTCGAGCCCGTCGTTCCGGTTTCTCAGCGTGTAACTCGAAATACAAACGGTGTCCACCACTCTTATGTTCAGCTCGCGCGCGACGATAGCCGCCGGAACCAAGCCTCCCCGCGCTATCGCTATTATTTTGGACCAGTCGCGGCGGGCGGAAAGAATTTTCCACGCCAGCGCGCGGCAGTCGTTTTGCAGGCGTTCCCACGAAATCGAAAGGGTCTTGTGATAACGATCCGCGACGTCTTTCATTTGCGTCCACTCTCCCCGAGGGATTGTATTATTCCGGTTTGGGCAATATTTTGCGCGATTCGGGCCGGAACCGATACGCGTATTATAAACCACGCTTAGATTGTTGCACTATTTTTGTTTGAGTATAAAATATGTGAATCATTCCGCTAAACGCGCGGAAAAAATCCCAAAGGAGTGGTTTTCGTGTCCCGAAAGTATATCCTGTCGGCGTTTTTATCGTTGTTGCTCGGTTTCGCGGCATCCTCGGCGTTCGCTGATTTTCCGCCGATCGATTTATCGAGCGCCAATCCCGGTTTCATCTACGTCGGTCCCGCATCCGACGGAGGATGGAGCACCACCCATGACGCCGCCCGCAAGCTGATCGAGAGCGAGTTCCCCGGCATCAAAACCGGAATAGTCGAGTCGGTCCCGGAGGGGCCCGACGCCGAGCGCGTAATCGAGACCTTCATCCGCAACGGTTCCAAGGTCATTTTCGCCACCTCGTTCGGATACATGGACCCACTGCAAAACGTCGCCGCGCGTCACCCCGACGTGATATTCATGCACTGCTCGGGATACAAGAGAGCCGATAACGTGGGCACCTACTTCGGGCGCATCTATCAGCCCCGTTACCTGTCGGGCCTCGTCGCGGGCAGCATGACCAAGAGCGATGTCATAGGCTACATCGCGGCCTACCCGATCCCGGAGGTCATTCGCGGGCTCAACGCTTTCACCATCGGAGTCCGCAAGGTCAACCCCAATGCCGAGGTAAAAGTGGTATGGCTCTTCTCGTGGCTCGATCCAGTCAAGGAGAAAGAAGCGACGCAAGCTCTCCACGACATGAAGGCCGACGTAATCGGAATGCACGCCGACACGGGCGCGGCGCCCCTGGCGGCCGAGGAACTGGGCATCTATGTCGTGGGCTACAACAGCGACATGAGCAACTTCGCGCCCACGAAGTTCCTGACGTCCCCGATATGGCACTGGAACATATTCTACAGCTACGCGCTGAAGAACATCCAGGAGGGGAAATGGAAATCGGAGGATATCTGGTGGGGGCTCAAAGAAGGCATGGTCGACCTCGCCCCGTTCGGCAAAGATGTTCCTGACGGCGTGAAAGCGCTCGTCGAGAGCGAGAAACAGAGGATACTCTCGGGCGAATGGGACGTCTTTTACGGCCCGCTGAAGGACCAGAACGGAGAGATAAAGGTCGCCGAAGGCTCCAAGCTGTCCGACGAGGAAATGCTGTCCCTGACGTGGTACGTCGAGGGAATATCCGGCGAAATGCCCAAGTAGAAAGATAAAACAGCGGCGAACGGCGGGCGCTTGCGCCCGCCGCTTATTATATTGTATACAGGGATACACGCACGGGGCAAAAGTTTACGAGATTTTAGTTGATATTTTGCCGGAAAAGCTATTTATGGTACAATAAAAAAATATTAATTTCAAAATTCCAAAAAGGAGTGTGGATGATGAAGAAAGTATCTGCTGCCGTCCTTATTATGTCTGTATGCGCAATCCTGTTGGGCGCGTGCGCGCGTCTCGACGCGGCTGTGGCGCCTGGGTATGAGAACGTTCTGCGTCTTGCCCTGAGCGCCGCGGAGGAACCAAACACCAACGACCCTCAAAAGACGACGGAGTATTACCTCATCAACTTCCAGATTTTTGACCGCTTGGTGGAAGTGGTGATTACCGGCGAGAACGAAACCGCGATCGTGCCCGGGCTTGCCGAGAGCTGGGATATTTCGGACGACGGTCTCGTGTACACGTTCCATCTCCGCAAGGGAGTCAAATTTCACAATGGAGCCGAGTTCAAGGCCGACGACGTCAAGTATACGTTCGAGCGCATGCTGAATCCGGCGACCGCCGCCAAAAACCAGGACATCATCGACGCGATAAATGGTTCCGCCGCGATGATGGACGGTACGGCGGCGGAGCTTGCGGGGCTCGAGATAGTCGACGATTACACCGTCAAAATGACGCTCGGCGAGCCGTTCGGCCCCTTCCTCGCTTCCCTTTCGACGCCGGGCATCGGGATACTCAACAGGGCCGCGACCGAGGCGGCCGGGAGCGAATTCGGCTTCATTCCCGAAAAGACCGTCGGCACCGGCGCCTATATATTCGACAAATGGACGCTTCACGACGAACTGATGGTGCGCCGCAACGACGACTACTGGCGCGAACTTCCCGAACTCGACGGCATTTCCTGGCGCGTCGTGGCGGACGCCGATACCATGCGGCTGATGTTCGAGTCGGGCGAACTCGACGTTTTCGACACGGATTTCGCCTATAGCCAGATACCCTACTTCGCGGGCAGCGACAAGTACAAAAACAACCTCGTAACCGGCTACCGCATGGGCACTCATTACTTTACGTTCAACCAGGACATCGAGCCGTTCGGCGACGTCCGCGTCCGCAAGGCGCTTCAGATGGCGGTCGACCGGCAGGGAATGCTGGACGCCGTTTACGACGGCAGAGGCGTCGTCGTGGAAGGGATTTTCCCGCCCGGACTCTTGGGTTACAACCCCAACCTGCCGAAGATACCCTACGATCCCGAGGCGGCCAAAAAACTCCTTGCCGAGGCGGGCTACCCTGACGGTTTCGACATGAAACTATCGATGATAGCCGGTAACCCCGACATACTGACCAAAAACGAACTGTTCCAGGCCATGATGGCCGAGATAGGCGTCAACGTGACCATCGACCAGATGGACGAGGCGGCGTGGTACGCTGTGCGTATCGACGGCCTGCTGCCGGCGTATACGCAGGTATGGTCGGCCGATTACAACGACCCGGACAACTTCATATACACGTTCTTCGCCCCCGGCAACACCGTCAAGCGTTCGTTCAACTTCAAGAACGAGGAGTTGTCGAACCGCGTCGCCGCCGCCCGCGCGATAGTCGATCCCGCGGCGAGGGTGAAGGAGTACCAGGCGCTGGAGCAGGCGATCATCCAGGACGAGGCGGCGTGGATTCCGCTTTTCGCCCCCCAGCACGTATTCGTGGTGTCCGACCGCGTAGGAGGGTTCCGCGTTCATTGGAACGGCTGGAGCGATGGCTGGTACTACTACGAGGGGCTCAGGATCAAGCACTGACCGCTGGTTGGAAATAATCGGAGGGCGGTTTCGCGGTAAGATAAGCGAGGCGGGATATCCGCCTCGCTCGGTTTAAAGGGGTGCAGCGACATGTTTAAGTTCATCCTCAAGAGGATTTTGATATCCGTGCCCGTTCTCATAGGCGTCGCCCTCGTGCTCTTCCTGTTGCTCAACGTCGTTCCGGGCGACCCGGTCACTCTTATGATGGGAGAACACATAAAACCGGATCTCATAGCCATGTTCCGCGAGAGGATGCATCTCGACGATCCGGTGCTGATCCGTTTCGGACGATATATATTGAACGCCCTGCGCGGGGATTTCGGCGTCTCGTACAAGGAACAGCGCGAGGTGAGCGACCTCATCGCAATGGCTTTTCCCCATACGGTCAAACTGACCCTGTACGCCGTCCTGGTCTCGTGGATGATAGGCATTCCGTCGGGCATCGTCGCCGCCGTGAAGCAGAACACCTTCATCGACCGTGTCTTCATGGGTTTTTCCCTCATGGGAGTCTCCATGCCGGTTTTTTGGGCCGGATTGCTCGCTCAGTTCGTCTTTGCCTATAAATTGGAATGGCTCCCCACTACCGGATATTACAGCTTCAGGTATTACATAATGCCTTCGGTCGTTCTCGGATGGAGTTCGGCGGGCACCGTGGCGCGCCTTACGCGCTCCAATCTCCTGGAGTCGCTCAGAAACGATTTTATACGCACGGCGCGTGCCAAGGGCCTCTCCGAGAGCGCCGTCGTCGTGGGGCACGCGCTCAAAAACGCGCTGATACCGGTGGTGACGGTGATGGCGCTTCAGATAGCGAGCCTCCTCGGCGGCGCGGTGATGACCGAGAGCGTATTCGGCATTCCGGGTCTCGGCAGAATCGCGATGAAGGCCATATCCGACAGGGATATGCCGATGCTTCAGGGCACGGTGCTGTTCACGACGGCGATTGTGATCGCGGGCAACTTCGTCGCGGACGTCATGTACGCTTTCCTCGACCCGAGGATCAGTGTGGACGGGGCGGGATAATGGCGGATTTTGAAATCGACGCCGCGCGCGAAGTCACGTATGACGAGAGCGTCTCGAAGTCGCTCCGTGAGATGCTGCGAAAGAACAAAACCTCGGCGGTCTCTCTCGTCATCGTCGTCCTGATAAGGGCGGCGGCCGCCGCCGCTCCGCTTTATCTCAAATACAACCCGAACAAACATTCCCTGAAAGAACGTTTCGCCGCCCCGTCGGCGGCGCACTGGCTGGGGTGCGACGATCTGGGACGCGACCAGCTCACGCGCCTCGTTTACGGCGCGCGCATTTCCATACTGATCGGCCTCATTCCCACTTCGCTCTCGATGATCGTCGGCACGTTCCTCGGGCTGTTGTCGGGCTACGCCGGCGGGAGGACGGATTTCTGGATAATGCGCGCGGCCGACGTAGTGCTGGCGTTTCCCTCGCTGCTTCTGGCCATGGTGGTCTCGTACACGCTGGGCGGCGGGATAATGAGCATATTCGTAGCGCTTTCCGCAGTGAGCTGGGCGGGCACGGCAAGGGTGATACGCGCGCAGGCGATGTCCCTCAAGGAAAAGGAGTTCGTCGAGGCGGCGCGCTCCGTCGGCGTCAGCGACCCCGTGATCATGTTCCGCCACATACTGCCGAACTGCGTGCCCAACCTCATAGTGCTATTCACGCTCAACATACCTGGAGCGATCCTGAACGAATCGAGCCTGAGCTTCCTCGGCGTGGGGGCCGCGCCGCCGTCGACTAGCTGGGGTCTGATGGTCTACCGCTACAAGACGTATCTCATGAGCTATCCCTGGCTCGCGATAGCGCCGGGCGTGGCCATTCTCATTTTTGTGCTCGCGTTCAATTTTCTTGGCGACGGCGTCCGCGACGCGCTGGACCCTTACATGAAGGACTAGGCGCGCGGATGCTAGAGATAGAACGTCTGCGCACGCATTTCTTCACGTCGCGGGGAGTCGCCCCGGCCGTCGACGACGTCACGATAACCATACCGCCCAAAAGCATCGTGGGCGTGGTGGGGGAGAGCGGCTGCGGCAAGAGCGTCACCGCGCTGTCGGTGCTGCGCCTGGTGTCCTCGCCGGGCAGAATAGTCTCGGGAAGCATACGCCTCGACGGGGAGGAGCTTCTGACGAAGAGCGGGTCAGCGATGCGCGCCATACGCGGCGACAGGATATCGATGATTTTCCAGGAGCCGATGACCTCGCTGAATCCTGTCTACACCGTGGGCCGGCAGGTAAGCGAGGCGATAACGCTCCACAGGAACGTCTCCCGGGCTGAGGCGCGAGACGGGACTGTCGAGATGTTCAGGGCGGTGGGAATTCCCGAGCCCGAAAAACGTTTCAAATCGTATCCCCATCAGCTTTCCGGAGGACTGAGACAGCGCGTGATGATCGCCATGGCGATGGCGTGCCGTCCCGAGCTGCTGATAGCGGATGAGCCGACCACCGCTCTAGACGTCACGACCGAGGCGCAGATACTTCGCCTCATGAAAGAACTCGAAACCGCGTTTGGGGCGTCGATAATGCTCATAACCCATAATCTGGGCGTAGTGGCCGAGATGTGCGACTACGTCTACGTGATGTACGCCGGACGAATCATGGAACAGGCGGGTGTTTTCGAGCTGTTCGACAACGCGCTTCATCCCTATACGAGCGGGCTTCTCGGCGCCATTCCCCGCCCCGGGGGAGGACGGCGGAGGCTTTTCAACATCGAGGGGATGGTCCCGAGCCTGCTCGGCCTTCCCAGAGGATGCCGTTTCTCGCCAAGATGCGAACGGGCCGTATCGCGCTGTCACGAGGAGGAACCGGAACTCCGCGGCGTGGCCGGGGAGCACTCGGTGAGATGTTTCCTTTACGGCGGTGAAGGCGGGGCGGTCTCATGACGGCGGCGGAAACTCACCTCGTCTCGGTCGAACACGTCGTCAAAGAATTCCGTCTGAGCGGCGGTTTTCGCGGAGAGAGCCAGATTGTCCACGCCGTCTCGGACGTCAGTTTTTATATCGACGAGGGCGAGACCCTGGCGATGGTGGGAGAATCCGGCTGCGGCAAGAGCACCGTTGGGCGGCTAATACTGCGCCTTGCCGAACCCACGGGCGGAACCGTGCGCCTGGAGGGCCGCGACCTCGGCGCGCTGGACAAGACGCAAATGCGCGAAGCCCGCAGGGCGATGCAGATAATATTTCAGGACCCATACGCGTCGTTAAATCCGAGGATGAACGTTTACATGATAATAGCCGAACCGCTTATCGCCCATAAGATTTACAATACGAGAGCGGAGACGGAAAACCGCGTGAGGGAGCTGATGTCTCTCGTGGGCCTCCGGCCCGAGCAGATCAACAGATACCCGCATCAGTTCTCCGGCGGGCAGAGACAGCGCATAGGAATAGCGCGGGCGCTCGCCCTGAACCCCAAGCTGATCGTATGCGACGAGCCGGTATCTGCGCTCGACGTCTCGATACAGGCGCAGATTCTGAACCTGCTGTGCGATTTGCAGCGCGGGTTGAGGCTGGCTTATCTTTTCATATCGCACGACCTGAGCGTGGTACGGTATATATCAGACAGGGTTTGCGTGATGTTTCTCGGCAAAGTCTGCGAGATAGCGAAAACGGAGGAAATTTTCGAAAAACCCATGCACCCTTACACCAGGTTTTTGCTCGAAGCGTTGCCAAAGCCAAACCCTCACGCGAGAAAAGAGAAAAAAGCGCTGCTTGCCGGAGAGATGCCGAGTCCCGTTAACCCGCCGCCCGGCTGCCGATTCCATACCAGATGCCCGAAAGCGGGCGAAATTTGCCGCATTGATGAACCAAAGCCCATGGAAAACGGCGGGCGAACAGTGGCCTGTCATTTCCCGGGCGCGTGATGGACGTAAGAGCCGCGTCAAAAACCGACGTCGCCAGCCATCCTCTCGCCACCGGAGACGTGCGGCGCCTTCTTCTGAAATACGCTGTGCCGGCGATAATAGCCATGGTCGTCGGGGCGCTCTACAACATGGTGGATCAGATATTCATCGGCTGGGGCGTCGGCATGCTCGGCAACGCCGCCACGAACGTGGCCTTTCCGCTGATGACGTTTTCCATGTCGGTAGCTCTGACTCTGGCCATCGGAGGCGCTTCGCACTTCAATCTCGAACAGGGGCGCGGCAACAGGGAGAAAGCCGGGCGCATATACGCGAACGTGCTGACTTACGCAGCGATATTCGGAGTGCTGATAGGAGCGGCGTCCCTGCTCCTGCTCGATCCGATGATTGCCGCGTTCGGCGCGACGAAGGAAGTGTTTCCCTACGCGCGCACTTATATGGGCATAGTGGCCCTGGGGACGCCGTTCCTGATCATGTCGGTGTGTTCGTCGCATCTCATACGGGCCGACGGAAGCCCGCGTTACTCCATGCTGTGCAACCTGAGCGGCGCTCTCTTGAACACGGTATTGGACCCGCTCTTCATTTTCACGTTCAAAATGGGCGTGGCTGGCGCGGCGTGGGCCACGGTGATATCCATGATAGTGAGCTGGTGCATGGCCGTGCTCTACATGGTCCGCCTGAGAACGGTCGATCTCAAACCCTCTTATTTCAAGCCGCGGCTCGACAGCCTGAAGGCCATCTCGACGCTCGGCCTATCCGCCGGGTTCAACCAAATCGCGATGATGTGCGTGCAAGTGACGCTGAACAACGTGATGACGATATACGGCGCGGCCTCGGTCTACGGAAGCAACATACCCCTTGCCGCGAGCGGAATCATAACCAAGGTCAACATGCTTTTCATGTCCGCGGTGATAGGAATCGCGCAGGGCGGACAGCCGATAATCGGCTTCAACTACGGCGCGAAAAATTACGGGAGAGTGAGGCGGGCCATCACGTTCAC
>JAISDQ010000120.1 GCA_031264605.1 Synergistaceae bacterium
GCGGACGTGTTTTGGTAGTTGGGATACGGCGGATAAGTTACGTTATTCGGATAAGGGGATTCCTGCGCGTATGGAACCGCCGGCGTCTGAGGCGCGGGGTAAGCCTGAGGGGCCGGAACAGCCTGAGGAACCGCGTACGCCTGCGGCGCGGGAGGCGCGTAATCGTAAGGCGGCATCGGAGCGGGAGCCGGCGGAACCGGGCCCGGAACTGGCGCAGCGACAGGCGCGTAAGCGCCGGCCGTAGGAACGAGCGCCGGAACCCCAGTGATTACCGGAGCGGAAACCGCCGCGGCTACGTTAGCGGGAACGCCGTAGACCTGGGGCGTCGAGACGAAACCTTCCGTGATGTGCTCCCTATAGGTGACCGGGGGATCGCAATAAACAGTGTCCTTTTCCGCGGAGATGGACGCGGGAGTCACCAGATCACCGACGCGTACCTCCCCTCCGGCGACATAGGGAGTCATCTCGCATATGCTGAAATCCCCCGCCGTTTGCGCTATACGTAGTACGGCGAGAGCCTTGGCCGCGCGGCTTTTTCCTGAATAGACTAGAAAAAGGCCGCCTTTCCTGGCTCCCCTGCTGATGCCGATATCCACCACCAAAGAACTGCCGTTGATATGCAAGATTTGCCCGGAACGCTGCTCCGTGTTTATCTTGACCCACTCGGGCGACGGAACGTCGGGTCTGTAAATCTGGACCCACTCGACCGCGGCCTCGGCCCCACACACAAACACCAGCGTCAATAAAGCGAAAAACACCTTTCCTGCGAACTTCATCTTCAAACCTCCCGTTTAGTTTTTGTTTTCTTTGGCGCGGGCCTCGCGCCGTTATAACCGATGTGTTATGAAAATATGAAATCATCAAAATATCAAAAAGCATATTGATTATATGATGCTCAAAATAATATAATCGACGCACTAACTTGTCAATATAGTTTATCAAAAATATGAAAATTAAAAAGTAAAAAAACAAAAATAAATTTTTCATGTAATAAAATTAGATAGATTTATATGAAAATATTTTACATATATAAAAATATAATTGTATATAGCAAGATATTATTCAATAAATAATTTTTTAAAATTTATGAATAGCCATATTGCGGTTTTCAATAAATCTATGATATAATTTTTAACAACAGTCATCATTGTTTATTTATGCGGATTGGAGATTGCATCATGGGCAGGATTGCCAAGGAAAAACCGCACAACGAGGGCAAAATGGTGGGTATAACGGTCAGGATCCCCGACGGCGTCAACCGGAGATTCTCGGCTCTGCTCGCCCTCAACGGTGAAACGGCAAGCAGCCTGTTCAGAAATTGCATCGACGATTATATAGAGAAATACAAAAGCATGATCAACGTGCGCGACTGAGCCAAACCGGCAGGCGCGCGGCGGAAGGCGCGGCAGCGTTTATCGCGCTGGAATCCTCAAGGGCTCAAAAAAGGCTCAAAAAGAGAAATATCGTCCCCAGCAGCGTAACCGCGGCGTTTATCGCGGCCGCGCGGCGCTTCCACCTTGGCGCTAGGTATTCCGAGAAAGGTTTCATGATGAAATGGTGAATCACGAACGCGAACGCCATATACGCGGCGGTATCCGCCATAATCGCTCTTCCGGGGTTCGCGGGCGCTAAAAAAACGCGAACCGGAGGGAGAAACGCAATCGAAACGAACGCCGAATATGAGAACGACAGCAGAGCCGGCGCGCTTTCAGGAAGGTTGTAATACACGGAGGCGAAAGAAATTACGCAGGAGACGAAAAACAAAATCCTCGCCGCCGCCATACATTTACTCACAAGGCCCTCTATAGCGCACACGGCGGCCAGTCCCTCTATCCCAGGGATATCGCCGGGCGCGCCGGCAAACAGCATGAACGCGTATACCGACCCGACGGCGGCGGCCGTATTCAGCGCCGCGAACAATCTTCTCTCTCGGAAATTGCCGCATTCATCCGGCGGCAGGAGAAATAAAGACGCCGCCGCGGAGGGAAACCACAGCCACGAACCCATCCCAAAATAGACCGACACCGGCGCGCCGCTCCATGGAACGGCGGTTAGGGACGCGAACGCGCACAGCCAGGCAAGGATTCCCCGTCTGTTCCAACGCGTACCTTCACGAACGTGCCGCAACTGAGGGCGTCTGAAAGTTCCGGAGAGGGTCACGAAAAGGGCGGCATACGCGACGAGTGTTACAAACGGCAAGGCTGATTCAGGCTTTCGCGCAGTTGTTCCATGGATACGTTGCCTCCGCTTACGACGGCGACCACGCGGCGGCCTCTGTATTTTTCGGGCAGAACGCCGCTAAGGACGGCCGCCACGGAAACCGCGCCCGTCGGTTCGGCCAAAAGTTTGCACCGCTCCAATATCAGATATTGCGCGCGGAATATGTCTTCGTCCGTCACGGTCAGCATATCTTCGACGTATCTTTGAACTATCGGAAATGTGATTTCTCCGGGGATCGTGGTTCTGATTCCGTCGGCGACCGTATTTATCGTATTCAGCGCCGTGCGTTTCCCGACGCGCAGGGAAACGCCGGTGCTGTTGCTGCCTTCCGGTTCCACTCCCAATACCGCCACAGACGGATTCAATTCTTTGACGGCGACGGCTATGCCCGCGATGAGACCGCAGCCACCGGTCGGCACTAGAACCGCGGCAACGCCGTCGAGGTCGTCCATTATTTCAAGCCCTATGGTACCCTGCCCGGCCATGACCAGAGGATCGTCGTAAGGCGGGACATAAACCGCCCCGCGTTCGGCGCACAGCTCCTTGGCGTAAGATATGCGGTCTTCGGAAGCTGAGCCGCGAAACAAAAGTTCCGCGCCGTATTCTTCAATGGAATCCGCTTTTACGCGGGAACCGCCTTCGGGCATGACCACTGTCGCCTTGTAACCGCACATGCGCGCGGCGTAAGCCACCGCCTGGCCGTGATTGCCGGAGGAAGCCGTTATTATGCCTTTGGCGCCCTCTTCTCTGGGTATCGCCAGTATTTTGTTCGCCGCGCCCCTTATCTTGAACGAGCCCGTCTTTTGCAGATTTTCGGCTTTCAAAAACAACTCCACTCCGGCCGCTCGCCCCAGCGATTCCGAATGAAACAGCGGCGTGTGGTGAATCACGTCAGAAATTCTGTATTTCGCCTCGAAAATTTCTTTGGTAGAAATAATGGACACGCGTCATAGCTCCTCTCCCTATGAAAACCCGGCATTCGCGATCATTATAGCACTTGTATCCGTCTCAACCCGCGAGACTGATCCTGCTTCCGTTCGTCGTTTTGTCGACGCGGACTTGTCTGTCGATGCGGTCCCGAAGTTCAGCAACGTGCGAGATAATTCCGATCGTGCGTTTCCCTCCAGCCATATCGGAAAGAGTCCTCACGGCAAGTTCCAATACGTCCGAATCGAGCGAACCGAACCCTTCGTCGATAAACATCGCGTCGAGGCGTATGCCGCCCGTGTTTTGCTGGACTACGTCGGACAGTCCGAGAGCGAGCGAAAGCGACGCCATGAACGACTCGCCCCCCGATAAACTGTTCGCGCCGCGTTTTTTACCCGTGTAACTGTCCGATACCTCCAGTTCCAAACCGGTTTTCGCGCGGCCGCCGGTAATTTCCTCTTTTCTTCGCAAAACGTAACGGTTCTCGCTCATCACTTTCAGCCTCTGGTTGGCCGCGTGCAGGACACGTTCGAAATAAGCCGTCTGAGCGTAGGTCTCGAAATTCAAATGCCCGTTTGCCACGTCGTCGAGACCCTTTACCGCCTCCAATTCCCGTTCGGCGCCGGCAAGTTTCCCCGCCGACTCGCGAAGCTCGTTCAGTACCCGCGACGTGTTTTCGAACCCCAGCTTCAACGCGTCGCGCCGCGAGTTGAGTTCAGCGAGCGCGTCCTTTATCGCGTCCGATTCGGATATCATTTTTTCGAGGTCGGGGCGTTCTTTGCCCGAAGTCTCGGTTTCCAGCCGTTCGATGTCGCGGGCAAGCTGTTTGTCCGAATCGGCGTAATCGGCTATCGTTTTCGCCATCACCGCCAGTTCTTCGTCGGTCAAAAGCGCGGCGGCGTAATCAGCCTCGCCGGCGAATCCGTTGCCGGACAGGGCAAGTTGATACGATTGCCTTATCCCGCCGAGCGATTTCTCTTGCTCCCGCGCCCTGTTTTCGCGCTCCAATACCAGCGCGGCCGCTTTGTGCAGCGCGGCTTCACTCTCGGTTTGCCCCCGTTTGGCGTCGGCCCATTTTTGGGCGAGTTCGAGGAGCGTTTTTTCGCCTTCGTTTTTTCGAACGGTCAAATCGTCCGCCGCCGCGAGCGTTTCCGCAATAGCGGACTCGAGGCGCTCCGCCGACGAATTCCAATCCGTCTCCGCGATGAACTCCGATAGGTCTTTCAGGAACCGCTCCGTGAGGGTATCGGTTTCAGATCGCAAAGCGACGCGTTGCGGCGCGAGTTTATCGCGTTTTTTCGCGCAGGATTCCATAGTTTCGGTGAGCCGCGCCAGGGTTTCGGCGCAAGAACGAATCTTATCCGAAAAGACCGCCGAGGCGGACCGTGCCCGCTCCGCCTCGGCGTCGAGCGATTTTGAAGCCGTTTCCCCGTTCAAATCCGGTACGTATTTGGATAAATCATTGAAAAAACGCTCTTCCAGCGCTCCGATTTCCGAAAATAATTTATCGCATTCGGAAGTTTTCCCTTCGCGTTTTTCATGCGCTTTCTCGGATATTTCCCGCGAACGTTTCAGTTTGGCTTCCCCAATATCTTTGTCCGCCGCCGCCGCCGGAGCGGGATGTTCCGCCGAACCGCAAACGGGGCAGGGAAGGCCTTCTTTCAAGGTCTCCGCCAGAATGCCGGCCTGGTTGCGGAGAAACTGTTCCTCGATGAGTTTATATTTCCCGTCGGCGGCGAGATATTCGGCGTTGAGCCGTTCGAACTCTGACTGCGCGGATTCGAGCGACCTCCGCTTCGCGGCGATCGCGTCGCGGTTTGTTTGCAGCGCGCCGAGTTCAGCGAGTTTCCTGGTATTCTCCTCCGATTCCCGCTTCAGCCGTTCGAGTTCCGTCCGCGCGCCGTCCGGCGGCGGCAATTCCGCGATTGTTTTTTCGACCGCGGCCAGCTCGGCGGCCAAACCGCTCAATGCGCGCAGTTTATTCGCTATTTCGCCGCGGTTCGATTTCAGCGCCGTAAGTTTTGAATATTTGCCGGATTGCCGCTCGCAGTCGAGTTTGAGATCATTCAAGGCTTCTCGCGAGGCCTCGAGCGGAGGAAGCTTGGCGAGCGTTTCCGCCGCTCTTTCCAAATTTTCTTTCGCGGCGTCCGCGGCGGCTCTCCCCTCCTCCAGCCCGGAACACGCGTCGGAATACGACTTTTCGGCCTGGTCGGCTTTCTCGGCGATGGGCATTACCCGCCGCAAAGCGGTTTCTCCGCGGATGTGTTCTTTTTTTATCCCGGCGATGTATCCGGCCTTCGAGGCGTGTTCCGAGAGAGCCTCGCGCCTCGCCTCTAGTTCGTTCAGTTTTTTGCTCAGATCTTCCGCGACCGCGATCGTCCCCGCAAGCTCAGTCCTCGATCTGTCGCGGCACGCTATCCGCTCGTCGAGATTTTGGATCGCGGCGGAATCGGACGCCAACCGCCGTTCCCATTCGGCGAACCGTTCATCACGTTTGTACGGATCGACGCCGTTGCGCTCGAAATCGCCGCGAACGCGCGCCGCGTCGTCTTCCGCCGCTTTCCTTCTCTCCTTCAGAAGCTCCTGAAATAAGGCCAAATGGCCGGTGCCGAATATTCGCCGCAATATCTCTACGCGTTCTTTTGTGCCGCTCTGCAGAAACCGCAGAAAATCGTTCTGGGCTATCATCACTATTTGGGAGAACTGGTCGCGGTCGAGGCCGATTATTTCCAATATCTTTGCCTCGGTCTCCCGGCTTCCCCCGACGGCCGAACCGTCGGGCAAAATCAAATCGACGCCCTCATGGAACGTCGTCTCGCCCGTTTTTCTCTTTGTGTGAGGCGTCATCGTTCGCGTGACGGTGTATTTTTTGCCGCCGATCTCGAAATCGAGCGTAACTTCCGTCCTGGCTTTATTGTCAGCGAAATCGCTGCGGAGCATGAGGTTCTTGTTCCGCGCGCCGCCGCTTGCCTTGCCGTACAGCGCGTAAGAGACCGCGTCGAAAATCGTGGTCTTGCCCGAGCCGGTTTCGCCGGTAATGAGGTATACTCCGCTGTCGCCGAATTTCGTAAAATCCAGCGTTTCCTCGCCGGCATAAGAACCGAACGCGCTCATGCTCAGCCTTAGAGGTTTCATGCGCCGCCCTCCGTTTTCTCCAGGAGTTCCCTGACGATTTTCTCCTGCCTGGCGCTCATATCCGTCTTCTTGATTTCTTTAAAGAAGCGGCTGAACAGGTCGAGAACGGTTACATTCTGGACGGGCTCGTCCTCCAGCCCTAAAGAACCGATCTCTTTGTCCGCGTCCGGATTCTCGAAATCCAATACCATGACGTTTGGATATACGCTCCTTATCTTTCCCATCGCGTCGATAATATCGTTCCGATCAGTGAGGACGACGCGCATGTAATCCTCCGGATCGGCGTCCTTCAAAACCTCGCCGCTCGTTAGTTTATCGATGGGGCCTTTTATCTCGCGCATATCGTGGATCGGCGTCAGGGGAAGCGCCGATACGCTCACGCTCCCCTTCTCCGCGATATCGACGAGAGTGACTGATTTTTCATGTTTCCATTCGGAAAAAGAATACTTCAGCGGCGATCCTCCGTAACGGATATTTTCGCCGCCGACGCTCTGCGCGCGGTGAAGGTGACCCAGGGCGGCGTAATCGAAACGCGACAAAATACCGGCGTCGACGGCGTCGAGACCTCCGACGAAATCCGTCTCCGAGTCGGAACGGATGGGATCGATTCCCGCCCCGGCGTAAAATTGGTGCGATATCAGCACATTCCGGGCGTCAAAGTCTATGCCGGAATTTTCTATCACCGTCTTTACCGCGTCGGAACAACCGTCTATCTCCGCGTCCCCGTAATATCCCCTCAGCGACGACGGCTTGATGAACGGTAAAAGCCAGAAATTCACCTTCCCGTATTCGTCGTCCATCGTGACGGGGCGCATCTTGCCGTCGAGAACCCCGCGCAAGAACACATCCTCTCGGGATAACAGGCGGCTCGCGTAGCTCAGCCGTTCCGGCGAATCATGATTGCCGGCTATGAGCAGCACGGCGGCGCTCTCTCCGGCCAGATCGGTGAGAAAGTCGTCGAACAGGCGCACCGCTTCGACGCCCGGCACGGCGCGGTCGTATATGTCGCCCGCTACGAGCACGGCCTCGGGTTTTATGGTCCGCAGGTATCCGAGAATCTGCCCGAAAACGTGACGCTGCTCCTCGATCATCGATACGCCGTTCACTGTTTTTCCTATATGCAGGTCTGACAAATGCATAAATTTCATGTGAATCGCCCCCTCGCCGAACTGCCCGCGGCTGAATTTTCGGCGGTTAATGATTCCGTTGTAACGTAACGTTCATTGAATCATTATATGCCCACGCGCGAGACTAATCAAAAACTCATGCCGCGCCTCGCGCCGCCGCTCTCTTATTCAAAACTTCCGCCGGCCTGCGCGTTCGCCTTCCATGCTCGCATCCGAAGATTTAAGGATTTTTTTCTCACGTTTATCTATTATAATACGATATTAGAGAAAGAATTATTGCGTATCGAGGTATATAAATGCCAAAATTTAAATGTTTGAACGCAACCGCCATTAAACTTATAGCTATCATTCTCATGTTCGCCGACCACGTGCATCAGATGTTCATAG
>JAISDQ010000129.1 GCA_031264605.1 Synergistaceae bacterium
CGAAATACAAAGAAAGATGACGAACTACTGGGAGGAACGGTCGAAAAGAGCGTTGGAGTATCTGCCGCATCGTTTGCGAAAGGAACTCCAGAATAATGGGGCCGACACCAACTGCCTGACGCTGCCGCGCCGGTTCCAGGTCGATTTTTCGGGGATTCCTTTCGAGGGGCTTATCAATACCTTGCTTCCCGAAGGGAGCGAAATATCCTTTTTTACAGGTGTTGTCAATATGCTCTTGAAGCCCGTCAAGTGGATTTACAAGTTTTTCATTTATTTTTTTAAGGATAAGGAAAAGAGGGCCAAGGATGAACGAAAAAAACTGAAAGAAGCTCAGGCGCGGTTCAAAGAAAAAGTGGAGGACGCTGTCGAAGAGGTTTTTACTAAAGGCTCCATACAGAATAAACTTTTTGAACAAATCAAAGCCCCGGTAAAACAGGCCATCGACAATATAGAGTTGCTGCAAAGCCAGATTTGATTGTTTCCATCCGGTTTGAAAGAACTTTTTGCGGCATACGCGCACAATAGACAGGTTTGGTCTCATCCTGTAATATTAGAAGAGATAGGAAAAGTCTGCATTATTTGAAAGTTGGCTTCATGCCATAGCAAGGTATCCTGCTTAGGATAATGTGGGCTTTTTTATTTTGTTGTCTTTGCTCAAAGGGCGTTTCGGCCCGTAATAATTTCCCCAACTATTCGAAGGCCCTGCTTTGCTCAAATCGTAAAGATCGAAGTCGATGCTCCAGTGAAATCGTATGGCCGAACCAACGGTTTCCGCTCTCATGTTTTTTGTTCGGCCGGGCCGTACGCAATTTTTTTGACCTGTCTTGACAATTCCCTGAATGACTGATATCCTTTACGAGATCACCGAGTGCTTAGCACTCATTACTTACGAGTGCTAATAGCGGGTAAGAGTGCTGGAATCAGAGGGGGTGTCCGCATGTTGACCGAGAGGCAATTGGAAGTGATACTTTCCGTCGTTCATGAGTTCATCGAGAGCGGCGAGGAAGTAGGGTCGCGGACGCTTTCCAAGCGTTATCTCAAGGGACGCAGCGCGGCGACGATAAGAAACGAGATGGCGGATCTGGAAGAAATGGGCTACCTCATGCAGCCGTATACTTCGGCGGGGCGTGTGCCCACGACCAGAGGCTACAGGATTTTCGTCGACACGATGCTCCAACGTCTGCCTCACAGCGAACGCGGGCACGGGTGGATAAAACACCTCGAAGCGCACAGGGACGGTTTGAGAGGCGCGTTATCCAAGGCGTCCGAGATGCTGTCGCAGTTGTCGAACTACGTAGGAATGGCCGCGGTAACGCAGTTGGAGCAGATTCATCTCCGAAAGATAGATTTTATCCGCGTCGACAGCGCGCATTTCCTGCTCCTCGTAGTTCTTGAGGGCGGCATCGTTCACCACAGGATGATCACAATGCCTTGCGACCTGTCGCAGGATATTCTCGAAGACCTCGCGAGAAAGATAAACACTCTCGCCGGTTACGAGTGGAAGGAAGTGCGCGAAGCGCTCCGAAATTACATTTCCGGCGAGCTTGGGCGCTACGCGGATTCGTGCGGGCGCGCTCTGGCCGAACTCGACGCGATACTGGCGGGCGAACGGACCAAACTTTACACGGGCTCCATGTCGAACCTTTTCGACGTGCCGGATTTTCAGGATATAGGAAAGTTCAGGGCGCTGTTTTCCATTTTGGAACAGGAGAGCGAGCTGGCTAACCTGCTCGATCAGTACGGCATGAAAGATGGAATAGGCGTCGTGATAGGGGAGGAAAACGCCGCTCCCGGGCTTCAAAACTGCTCGATGGTTCTCTCCAGTTCGAGCGACGAGGGCACGCGCACTATACTCGGAGTGATTGGCCCGAAACGGATGAACTACGAGCGCGTCATTTCCGTACTCGACAGGGTGCTGCGCGATATGGGGGACGCGGAAGGAGATGAATGATTTGTTGGACGGTAACGACGAGCGCGGCCGGGACGACGGGACACAGGAACAGGAAGGCGCCGCGGATTTCGAAACCTTGAAGACGGATTTGGAGGCGCTGCGCGAGGAGACGGACACTCTCAGAAACGAAGCCGCGCGGGCAAAGGCCGATTTGTACAATTACCGCGCCAGGGTGGAACGCGACAGAAAACGCGACAGGGAACTGGCGGCCGAAAATGCCGTAATGAGCCTGCTGCCGGTACTGGATAACCTCGAACGCGCGCTGGAAGCCGAAAACGACAAGGATTCCTCCATGTACAAAGGAGTCTCCATGGTGCAGAGGCAATTTTTCTCCGCGCTGCAAAGCCTGGGGCTCAAGGTGATAGAGACTTCAGGCGCTTTCGACCCCGCGCTGCACGACGCGATTTCCACCGTGGACGTCGACGACAGCGAGCTGGACGGAACGGTCGTGGAAGTGTTCCATAAGGGTTACATGCTTGGCGATAAAGTCTTGCAGGCCGCAAAGGTCAAGGTCGGCAGGAAAAAAACCGAGGAAAACGATAAAGAAGATTAAAAAATTTCATTGCCCCCAAGGGGAAGGAAGGGAACTAAAATGGCAAAAACATCCGGAAAAGTCATAGGAATTGATCTTGGCACAACAAATAGCTGCGTGGCGGTCAAGGAAGGCGATAATATAACCGTCATACCGAATTCGGAGGGGAACAGGACCACTCCGTCCGTGGTGGCTTTCACCAAAGAGGGCGAACGCCTCGTTGGCCAGCTTGCCAAAAGGCAGGCGATAGTCAACACCGACCGCACCGTCATATCCATAAAGAGAAAGATGGGCTCCGACCACAAGGTCAGGATCGACGACAAGTCATACAGCCCTCAGGAAATTTCGGCCATGATACTTCAGAAACTGAAGCGCGACGCTGAGGAGTACCTGGGCACGACCGTCACTCAGGCGGTCATCACCTGCCCCGCGTACTTTACCGACGCGCAGCGCCAGGCCACGAAGGACGCCGGCACCATAGCCGGCCTCGAAGTTCTGCGCGTGATAAACGAACCGACGGCGGCATGTCTCGCCTACGGCGCCGACAAGGGCGGCGAGCACAAGATACTGGTTTTCGACCTCGGCGGAGGCACGTTCGACGTGTCGATACTCGACGTGGGCGACGGAGTGTTCGAAGTGCTCGCGACGTCGGGCGACAACATGCTGGGCGGCGACGACTGGGACAACAGGGTAGTGGAGTGGATGTCAGCCGAGTTCAAGAAATCCGACGGCGTCGATCTGAGCCGCGACAAAATGGCCGTACAGCGTCTGCGCGAGGCGGCGGAAAAGGCAAAGGTGGAATTGTCCTCCATGGCCGAGACCACGATATCCCTGCCGTTCATCACCGCCGATCAGAACGGCCCCAAACACCTTGAGATCACCCTTACTCGGGCCAAGTTCGAGGACCTCACGCGCGACCTGCTGGAGCGCGTCGTCGCCCCGACGCGGTCGGCGCTGAAGGACGCGGACTTATCCGCCTCGCAGGTGAGCAAGGTACTTTTGGTTGGCGGTTCCACCCGCATGCCCATGGTGCAGAAAAAAGTAAAAGAGCTTCTCGGGCACGAGCCCACGAAGGGAATCAACCCCGACGAATGCGTCGCGGTGGGCGCGGCGCTCCAGGGGGCGGTGCTCTCGGGAGAGCACAAGGACATAGTCCTCGTCGACGTAACGCCGCTCTCTCTCGGGCTCGAAACCATGGGCGGAGTGTTCACCAAGATAATCGACCGCAACACCGCCATACCGGCTTCGAGGAGTCAGGTTTTCACCACGGCGGCTGATAATCAGCCGCAGGTGGAAGTGCACGTGCTTCAGGGCGAGCGCGCCATGGCCGGCGACAACGTGACGCTGGGCAAGTTCACGCTCGACGGGATTCCGCCGGCGCCGAGAGGCATTCCGCAGATAGAGGTGACGTTCGATATCGACGCGAACGGGATAGTGAACGTCACGGCGAAGGACAAGGGAACCGGCAAGGCGCAGCATATCACCATTCAGTCGTCGCGCCTCACGGACGCCGACATCGATAAGATGCGCCGCGACGCCGAGAGCCACGAGGACGAGGACAAGCGCAAGAAAGAACTCATCGAGGCGCGCAACGAGGCCGATTCTTTCGTGTACAACGCCGAAAAGAGCATCAAGGACCTTGGCGACAAAGTGACCGAATCCGAGAAAGCCGCCGTAGAGGGCAAGATAAACGCGCTGCGCGACGCGATAGCCTCCGAGGACGTTGCCCGCATCAACACGGCCCGCGAGGAACTCGCCTCGGCGATGCACCCGATAGCGGAGAAACTCTACGCGTCAAAAGCCCAGGAAGGCGCCGCGGGCGACGTTCCTGGCGACGCCGGCGCGCCGGCCGAAGGGCCTGCCGGAAATTCGGACGGCCCGACGGTGGACGCCGATTTCAGCACGCACGACAACAACAACTGAAACCACAGGAGCTAGGGGTGATCGCCGGTGGCTGCGCCGGGCAAAAAAGACTATTACGAAACACTGGGCGTTTCCAGAGAAGCCACTGCGGACGAAATAAAACGCGCCTACAGGAAACTCACCAGAAAATATCATCCGGACGCCAACCCGGGTAACGCGGACGCCGAGAGCAAGTTCAAGGAAATCAACGAGGCGAACGACGTCCTGAGCGACCCGCAGAAGAGGGCGCAGTACGATCAGTTCGGCTTTGTCGGAGACGCTCCCCCCGGCGGCGGGTACGGTGACCCCTTCGCGGGAGGAAGTTTCAACTTCGGCGGGGACTTTTTCGGCGACATATTCGAGAGTTTTTTCGGCGGCGCCGGGGGCAGGGGCGGCGCGAACGGCCCGCGCCGCGGTTCCGATCTCGAAATGACCATGCGCGTTACCATGGAGACCGCTTTCAGGGGAGCCTCGCGCGAGGTCGAGGTGCCGCGCGAGGAAAACTGTCCCCACTGCGACGGCTCCGGCGCGGAACCGGGCAGCAAGATCACGTCGTGTTCCGCTTGCGGCGGCAGCGGCAAGGTCGAGCGCAACGTGAACACTCCGTTCGGCAGAATCGCGCAGGTGGTTCCCTGTACGGCGTGCGGAGGGCGCGGCAAGAAGATAGAAACGCCGTGCAAAGAGTGCGGCGGCGCGAAACGCGTCAGGCGCAGCCGCAAGATAGACGTCAAGATACCGCCCGGAGTCGACACCGGAACCAGACTGCGAATATCGGGCGAGGGAGAAGCGGGACGCGGCGGAGGCCCCGCGGGCGATCTGTTCATTCACATCGACGTTGCGAGCGACCCGCGTTTCCAGCGCGACGGCGCGGATCTTCACGTCCGCGTGGATATCGAGGTGCCGCAGGCGGTGTTGGGAACCGCCGTATCGATATCGACCTTCGACGGCGCGGAAAAACTCGACGTTCCGGCCGGCACTCAGCCGGGCTCGGTACTGAGGATAAAAAACCGCGGCATGCCGAAGCTTCGCGGTTCCGGCAGCGGCGACCTGCACGTTCACGTCCGCGTGAATGTGCCGAAGAATTTGTCCGCGCGGGGCAAGCAGTTGATGGAAGAACTCGCCGCCGAAATGAAAGTCGAGGTCGCCGAGAACAAAGGATTGTTCGACCGAATCAAGGATAAATTCGCCGGCTGAAGTTCGCGCGGCTCGGTAAATTTACCCGCGCGAAAGGCCGTTTTAAAAACCGAGTACTATTTATGATGGTAAAATGGAGAGAGGATTTGAGAAAGTCCTCTCTCCATTTTTTTCCGACTGGAGGAATGCGGCATGGCGAGCTACTGGTGGTATGTGACGGTGCTGCTCTGTAACGCGGAAAGCGGACGCGAGGAAAACGAAGAGATACTTTACTCCGCGGCCGAGATATCGGGCAGCATAGGGACGGAAATCCAGGAATTGCCGAACGGCGCGCGTATGCGGATATATTACCGTTCGGACGAGGATCTGGCCTTGTGGCGCGGCAGGCTTCTGGACGCGCTCGACCCGTGGCCGGACGTGCGCATCGAGGACATGGGAAAGATGGAAAACCAGCAATGGGCCAGCCGGAGCGAGGACGCTTTCCCCCCGCTTCGCGTGGGCGGAGGCATGGTGGTCATGGCCCCGTGGCACAAGGGCAAAGAACCCGAAGGCAGGACGCCTATATACATCAACCCGGGAAGCGCCTTCGGGACAGGATATCACGAGAGCACCCAGATAGCTTTGGAACTGTTCGAGAGATATCTGGACAGAGGCGGCGAAGCGGGGAACGTCATCGACGTCGGCGCCGGATCGGGCATCCTGACGATCGCGGCCCTGAAACTGGGAGCCGCGTCGGCGCGGTCGCGCGACATCGACCCGGCCGTGTTGGACGAAATCAAGTGCAATCTGGCGCAGAACGGCATCGATCCGTCCCTGGTGACGCTCGAAACCGGAGATTTGCTCTCGGGAGTGAAAGGTTCCTTCGGCGTGATTTTCGCGAACATCCTGCTCGATCCGCTGCTCGAAATGCTTCCTTCCGTGCGCGGCCTCCTCGTTCCGGGCGGAACCGTCATCTTTTCCGGCATGACGGCAAGGGAGAGGGAATCTTTCATGGCCGCGTTCGAAGACACCGGCCTTGCGATATCCGACGAACTGAGCAAAGAGGAGTGGTGGGGTGTCGCTGCCCAGAGTCCGGCTTGACCGCTGTACGCGCGAGGACGGCGTCTGGCGGCTCGACGCGCCGCAGGTCCGTCATCTCGTAAAAAGCCTTCGCTGCTACGACGGAGCCGCGGTCGAAGGACTTTTGGAAGAGAACGGCGGGATGAAACTGCTCATGAGGCTCGAGTCGAAAGACGGCGTTTATTGTCTCCGTGAAACCGGCAGATTGGAGCGGACTCCCGATAAGCTCGAAATAACGCTCCTGATCGCCCTTCTCAAGGCGCTCCAGTTCGACGAAGTGCTTCGCGCGTCGGCGGAACTGGGGGTCGGGGAAATTCTGCCCGTGGAGTGCGAACGTTCCGTGCCCAAAACGGGGGAGCGTCTTCCACAAAAAACGCTCCGCTGGCGGAAGATATTGGACGAAGGTTCTCTTGTGGCCGGTTCGGTGTTCCCGACAAAAATAAATCCGGCCGTGAAGTTCGGCGAGATACCGTGGGACAGTCTTCCGGAAAACCGGATAGCCGCCGTCATATCGCCCGCTTCCCGCCCCATATCCGAAATCGCGGCGCGCGAAGGACAGGTCGTGTACGCCGTCGGGCCGGAGGGCGATTGGAGCGAGCGGGAAACGTCGGTTCTGCTGAGCAGGAACTTCGTCCCGGTCACGCTGGGGAAAAGGATTCTCAGGGCCTCCACCGCCGCTATGGCTGGCTGCGCCTGGCTTCGTCTGGGAACATGCTGAAAACGCCCGGCGCGGACATCGGGCCGGCGATATGAATACGCGCGTGAATTCTCGCCTGGCCGGCAAAAAATTTTCGGTGACGATCCTGGGATGCAGGGTCAACCACTACGAGGCCGAAGCGATAGCTTCCGCGCTGGAGGCGCGCGGCGCCGTCCTCGTGCGCGAAGGCGAAGGAACGCCGCCCGATATCGCCGTCATAGTGACCTGTTCGGTGACGGCGTCAGCCGACGCCAAGACGCGCAAGACGATCCGCAGGACAAGGCGGCTCCATCCCGACGCCGCGATAGCGGCATGCGGCTGTTGGGCTCAAACCGCTTCTTCGGGCGATATTTCCTCGTCAGGGGCGGATATCGTCATAGGAAACCGTCTGAAGGGGCATATGGCGGACGAGCTGGAAAACTGGTACGCGTCGCGCGCCGTCGCGGAAAGAAGGATCGACGTGGCGAAATCCCGCGATTGGGACCCTCTTTCGCTTGACCGGACCCGCATCCTCACCAGGGCTTTTATCAAGGTTCAGGACGGCTGCGACAGGAGATGCGCCTACTGCGCCGTGCCGTTCCTGCGCGGAGGCGCCGTATCGCGCGACTCGCGCGAGGTGTTGGAAGAAATCGGCCGCGTAGCCGCGAACGGCGCGAAAGAGGTGATACTCACCGGAGTGCAGCTCGGCGGTTATCAGTCCGGCGAAGTGTCGCTCGCCCGTCTTGTGAGCGAAATATCGCATTTGGGCGGATTGCGCCGCCTGAGATTGGGGTCTCTGGAACCGTTCGCGGTGACCGGCGAACTCCTCCGGGCCTGCCGGGACTCCGAAATTTTCTGCCCTCATCTGCATCTACCGATTCAGAGCGGCGACGACGAAACGCTTCGCGCGATGCGGCGCGGGTACGGCGCGTCCGATTTCGAACGCGTCGCCGAATTGGCGAGAGCCTGCCTTGGGGATCGGGCGCACATATCGACGGATTTGATAGTTGGTTTCCCAGGGGAAACGGATAAAATGTTCGAAAACAGCCTGAGGACTGTGGAACGCCTGAGGTTTGGCAAAGTCCACGTCTTCCCTTACTCCCCGAGAGCCGGGACGGACGCGGCCCGATTGGAAAGCCTTCCGGCGGGGACGGTGAAAGGGCGGGCGGCGCGCGCGCTCGAACTCGCGGACCGTCTCGCCGCCGAATATGCCTCGCTGTTCGTGGCGAAGGATTGCGGGGTGCTCGCCGAAAACGTGAACGGCGGCGTGGCGGCGGGGTGGAACGAGCATTATCTCAGAGTGTATTTCAGGACGCCCGGCGTCGGAAAATGCGTAAAGGGAAACGAATTTACCCTGAAGCCCAAAATTTCGGTTGGCGGTATACTTTTGGGCGAAGGGGTGAAACCGGAAGAAATTGCCGTGTACAGGGACGAAGGGGCATCCGGCTGATGGACGAGTGTATCATAGGGATCGATCTGGGCACGAGGTATGCCGAAACGGCCGTCGATATCCCCGGGCGCGGCGTGTCGATAATCCCGAACCGATGGGGCGGAAACCGCACCCCTTCGATGGTGGGGTTTACGAAAGACGGGCTGGTGGCCGGGGAGGACGCCGCCCGCCTCATGCTGACCGAACCGGAAACGGTGTGGTGGGATATGAAACGCCATCTGGGTTCCGACTGGACAGCGCGCGTCGCGGGACGTTCCTACAGCCCGGAAGAAATGCTCCTGCCGCTTTTGTCGCTGCTGCGGGAGGACGCCGAGGCTTTTCTCAAGACGTTCATTTCTTCCTGCGTTCTCGCGGCGCCGGCCCATTTCAGCTTCCCCGAAAGGGGAGCGCTGGCGCGGGCGGCGCGCAAGGCCGGTTTCGACCGCGTCCGCATAGTGAACGAACCCACGGCCGCCGCCTTGTCGGCCGGCATCGGCGGGCGTTTTCTCGTGATGGATTTCGGCGCGGGGACGCTGGATATGTCGCTCGTCGAGGGAGACGGGGGAGTGTTTCAGGTTCTCGACAGCCGGGGACGCCGGGATATCGGCGGGCTAGATATCGACAGGCTGCTGGCGGAGCGGCTCTGCCGGAACGCGGGCGTGCCCCTGTCGCGGCCCAGCGATCCTAGGGCTTCCCTGATGATGCGGGAGGCTGAGAACGTCAAGATAGCCCTCTCAGGCGCGAAGCGGGTCACGTGGCGCGTCCCGGCGGGGCTGGCGGACGACGGGCGGGCGGTGGAGATCGACCGCGCCGAGTTCGAGTCCCTGATATACCATATAATGGAAGAGATACTGAATATGGTGCGGAAGATGTGGCGCAAATACGAGCCGGAAAAACTTCTCACCGTCGGGGGAAGCAGCCGCATACCGTTATTGCGGCAGATGCTGGCCGAACGCGTGCGCGAGCCCGACTGCGGGGGAGGCTCCAGGCCGGAGGACGCCGTGGTCACCGGCAGCGCGCTTTACGCCCATCAGGGCAGGGAAAGGCTGCTGATAGACGTCCTGAGCAAGAGCCTCGGGATAATGAACGCCGACGGGCAGGCCGTCCCGCTGCTCCGAAAGGGCGCGCCTCTGCCCGCGCAGGCAAGGCAGGTATTCACCGCCCGCGGCAGCGGCGCGATAGAGATCACCGTCGTTCAGGGCGAGAGGAAGGTTCGCGGCGGGGGGAGAGTGCTCCAGACGCTCACGATAGGCGGCGTGTCCGACGGGGAAACCGTCGAGGTCGATTTCAAGGTCGACGGCGGAGGGCTCCTTCACGTGGAGGTAAAACGCGGGGGAAATACCAGCCGAAGGACGATATCGCTCGATTTTGACGAATCGGACGAAATACAGTGCGATTTCGCCTCAGAAATGAGGATCAGGGAGGACAGAATAGCCAAACTTTCCATGAGCTATCCCGACAATTATCAGTCGAGGCTGCTGGATATCGCCAAAGACGCGCGTTCGCTGAAAAACGACGACGCCTCGCTGCAATGGGAGGCGCTCGGGGTACTCGACAGGATGATAACGGAACTGGAACGGGCGGCCGCGGGATGACGACGCGCAACGCCGAATTCGAAATCCTCGGGCTCTCTTCCGACGCCACGTGGGATGATATAAAACGCGCTTTCAGGCGTCTTGCCCGCACTTATCATCCGGACGTGGCGGGGCCGTCGGGAGCGCGGAAATTCGCCGAGATCGCCGAGGCTTATATGACGCTCAAGGAAACGGTGTCTACCGGTTCGGGCAAAGTTTCGGCGCGCGGCGCGCGGCGCGCCGGCCGGGAAACCGGAAGCGGCGAGTCGCTATTGTCGGTATTGAAAAGGTTCTGGCGGAAAATTTTCCCGCGCAACCGCGAGACGAAGGAAGAATATTCGAGGAGCGGCGGCTTTTCTCCCGCGGCGTCGCGTTTCGTAGGCGGCGTCATCACGAGAGCGGAGTCGGATATGTACGGCGTCCTCTCGCGCAGGGAGGAATTCGCGTCGCGGACGAGGTCCGACGCCATTATCCGCCGTCTGAAAAGCCGCCGTCCCGCGGTGACCCTTCTCGCCCTCAGGCAGTTATCGAAGTCGGGCATGAACGGCGACGTCGCGTCGGCGGCAGTGGAACATTTCAGGAGAAACAGGCCGTGCGGGGAGGTGCTGGAGGTCATGCTGGACGTTTTCGCGAACTCGCCTAAACGCGACGATATAATTCGCGCCCTGCTGCTCCACGCTCAGAAGTTTACCGAACAGGAAGCGGTGATGCTCCTGGGACGCCTGAAACGGTGGAGGGCGAAGCCCGAATTCATGAGGCCCTTCCTCTCGCATAAATCGCCGGCGGTGATAGCGGGCACGCTGTCGGGCTGGCCCGAAAACTCCGTCTCCGGCGAGAGGTCCGAGCTGACAATTTTGCTCTGCAAGGACGACGAGGCGATATTGGTTCCCCTGCTCCGTCTTTTGAAGAAGGAACGTCTGCCCCGATGGACCGGAGCGCGCCTCCTGAGCCTCATGAAGGAACATCCGTCCGCGGCGGTGCGAGTATGGGCTTCCGCTATTGTGCGCGACCAAAAACTGAGTTAGAATATAATATGATTGAGTTTTGTAGCGGGAAGACTGTATTTTATTGCGCGCGGCCGTGAGTGTTGAAAACGTAAGGTTTGGGTCCCCGAACGTTTTCTGAAATATGAGACAGGTACGGTACACAGGGAGGGGGGACAAAGGATGACCAGCGTTACTCGGCGCGATAACGAATCCATAGAGGATGCGTTGAAACGTTTCAAGCGAGAGCTTCGCAAGGTTGGGGTGCTCAGGGAAGCCAAGAGGCACGAGCATTACGAGAAACCGAGTGAGATTAAGAAGCGCAAGAAGGCCGCTTCTGTGAGAAACAAGCACAAGAGGCCCGAATAATGGGCTGTAAATTGGAGGAGACAATTCAGCGCGATCTCGTGGCGGCGATGAAAAGCCGTGACGAACGCCGTATGGCGGTACTTCGGATGCTAAAAACGTCGATTCAGTTGGCGTCGACCGAAAAGGGCAGGGGAGAGATCGCCGACGGGGATATTCACGTCCTGGTGAGGCGCGGCATAAAGCAGCGCGAAGAGGCCGCCGAACTTTACAAAACGGGCGGCGCGCCTGAGCGCGCGGAGGAAGAACTGGCCGAGTCGCGCATACTGGCGGAGTATCTTCCGGCACAGCTCGGCAACGAGGAACTGGAGCGCGTAATCTCGGGAGTGATATCGTCCCTCGGGGCTTCGGGCCCAAAGGATATTGGGCGCGTCATGGGCGCCGCCATGAAGGAAACCGCCGGACGCGCCGACGGTAAACGCGTGAAGGAGATAACCGCGAAACTGCTCGCGTGAGAATCGAATTCAATTTGTCAATGGGGGCCACCGGAAGCAACGGCGGTCCCCATTTTTTTTAAGTGGCGGCGAGACGTTTCCGCGCGTTTACGCCGGTTCTGATTTCTTTTTGGCGATGCTCCCGAATTGAACGTTCATCGCTTTGCCAAGGTCGTGCGGCGACATGTA
>JAISDQ010000134.1 GCA_031264605.1 Synergistaceae bacterium
GCCTCGGAATCGCTGAGACACACGCTGCGCGATATCGAACCGGCCGAGAGGAAGCTCGCGTCGTCTCTCGTTTATGTGACGCTGCGCCGTATGGGGTTGTGGAAACACCTTCTCGCGAAATTCTGCCGGCGCCCGGCCGCTTCTTTGAACCGCGAAACGGCGACGTGCCTTGTCGTAGGGATAGCCGGAGTTCTGGAATTGGAGCACTTCAAGCCCGGCGTCCTGGTGAACGCGCTGGTCCAGCGCGTAAAAACCGCCGCGCGCGACGGTTCGTATGAAGCCCCGCTCGTCAACGCCGTGCTTCATACGGTTATGGAAGAAGCGCCGGCTTACATCGAAAATATCAGGCGTTCGCAAGCGCTGAGAGATCAGGCGCTCGTGTCCGGAGTGCCCGGTTGGGTCGCGGCGGATTGGGGGAAGGAATTCGGCGTAAAAGAGGCGAGACGGCTCATCCGGCTGTCGACGTCGCAGACGTGGATGTCGCTCCGGGTCACAAGCCCGGCCGACAGAGACGGGTTGATCGCGGAGTGCGGGGCGTTTCCGGCCGCGAAGTCGGACCTGACGGAGTGCGGTATCAGGCTGGAGGCGAACCCTTATCCGCCGGACGTGCCCGGTTACGCGGAAGGCCGCCTCACCCCGCAGACCGAATCCTCGATGGCCGCGGTGGAAACTTTTCTCTCCATCTGGCACGGAGACCGCCTGCTCGACATGTGCGTGGGACGGGGGGTGAAGGCCGGACATATACTGACGCGCCGTCCGGAAGCGGAACTCGAAGGCTGGGATTTGTCCCCGGCGAGACTGAGAGCCGCCGAACGCGAATTCGCGAGGCTCGGGGTGAAGGGCCGTTACAGGACGGTATGCGGCGACGCCGTAAATATCGAGCCCGAAACGCGGCCCGGCGCGATAATTTTGGATGCTCCATGTTCGGGCAGCGGCACGTGGGGCAGGCATCCCGACGGCAAATGGAGAGCTACTCCCGCCGGCGTCGAGAAACTGACGCGGCTTCAGAAAAAATTGCTGGCGAGAGGGTGCGAAATTTTACGTCCCGGTGGTATTATAATGTATTGTACTTGCAGCGTTTTTCGCGAAGAAAATGAGGATGTGGCGGGTTCTGTCATGGCTTCCAGGAGTGACATGGTCGAATTGCCGGCAAAGACGGGCATTCCGTCGGCGAGAAGGGGCAAACCTTACGGAACGGCGATTTGGCCTGAAACGCCGTGGCTCGATGGTTTCTACGCCGTCATATTCAAGAAAAAAGGCCGGGCGGAGTTTTAGGAGGAATATTTGTGAACAGGCTTTTCAGTTGGGGTATTTTCATTGCCGTATTGGTGTTGGCCGGATCGAGTTTCATAGCGATAAAAATGGTTTTCGGCCCCAATGACGAGGCGACGGCGCCTTCGCTCATCGGCGTATCCGCCGTGGAGGCCACCAATATGCTTCAGACGTCTGGGCTTTCGGCCCGCATAGATCTGATTGACTCCAACTACGCGGAAGGCACCGTGATAGAGCAGAGCATCGCCCCGGGAGGGAAGACTACGAAGGGCAAGATAGTGACCCTCAAAGTCAGCCGCGGCGGCACCCTCGTCAAAATTCCCGACGTGAGGGGCAAGGAATTCCCGGAGGCCACAAAAGAACTCGAGGACGCCGGCCTGAAAGTGGGGACTGTCGTGAGGGTGTCGGATCAGCTTAAACAGCCCAACACCGTGATAGCACAGAACCCGGCGGCGCCGGCCATGGTCATGAACAACAGGATGGTCGAACTCCTCGTGAGCGAGGGGGGCACCGGAAGAGCCGAGACCGTACAGGTGCCTGACATGAGGGGACAGACCGAGCAAAACGCGAGAGAAACCCTGGAGCAGAACGACCTCGTCGTCGGCAGGATACTCTCTGCGGCCACGACCAGGGTTCCCGAGGGCACGGTCGAAAGGACGGACCCGAGGGCCGGCGCGCGCGTTCCCACAGGAAGGGCGATCAATCTGTATATCGCGAAAGTTCCGGAGCCGACCCCGACCCCGGATACCCAGCCCGCGGAGCCGAACCCACAGCCGCCGGGTGATATCGCGCGGACGCCCGACGCTCCTCCTTCGATAACCTCGAATACCGAGGGCGGCTCCGCGGGAATGGCTCCGCCGATGCCGGCGTGGGACCCGAACCAGCCCGTACAGCCAGCGACTCCGACACAGGCACAAACTCAGGCTCCGACACAGACACAGACCGCTGAGCAAATAACGCGGGAACCTCGGCAGACGCCCCCTCCCGCGCTGGGCGCTCCTTCGTCGGGCAAACTGGCCAAAATCAGGTATCAGGTGCCGCCCCTCGCCCGGACGCTCAGCCTGAACATCGTCATGGCCGACCAGACCGGAACCAGGGTGCTGCGCGAACAGCAGGTCAGCGGCGGGGAGTACGTCTCGCTGGATACGCCTTATTCGGGAGACGCGCTCGTCACGGTGAAATTAGGGGAGAATCAGGTGTGGCAGGAGAAGTATAATTGAACGGGCCTGTGCGGGGCCTCAAGGGCAATAGAACCTGCATTCTGGCGCCGTCCATTTTGAGCGCGGATCCTCTCGCCGTCGGGGACTCGATAAGGTCTCTCGGCGGAGAGGGCGATTGGATACACGTCGACGTTTCGGACGGGCATTTCGTCCCGAACCTCGCTTTCGGGCCGATGATGGTAGAGGCTCTGCGGCGCGGTTTCCCCGACGCTTTTATCGACGTCCATCTCATGGTGACGCCAGCGGAGGACTTCATAGGGATGTTCATGAACACCGGGCCCGACATAATTACGGTGCAGGTGGAGGCCGCGCGTCACATCCACAGGGTGCTTCAGGCGATCCGGGACGCCGGAATAACTCCCGGCGTCAGCATAAATCCCGGCACTCCGGCGTGCATGCTGGAGCCGGTGCTCCACATGGTGGGGCTGGTTCTTGTGATGACGGTCAATCCGGGTTTCGGCGGTCAGAAATTTCTGCCCGAAGTGATGTCGAAGATAAAATACCTCGTCCGCGAGCGTGCTGTACAATCGCTGGATTTTCTGATAGAGTGCGACGGAGGCGTGCATTCCGGGACGGCGGGCGTTCTCGTCAAGGCGGGATGTGACGTTCTGGTGGCCGGTTCGGCTGTATACGACAGCGACGATCCGGCGCGGGCGGCGCGTGAAATCAAGCAAAACGCCGAATTGGAATGGAGAGTATAAACCATGCGTCAGGACCAGGCGGTAGCTCAGGAGGGTAACGCCGAACTCAGGAGACTTGGCGCTCAGCTCAAGGCGTTGAGGGAAGCGCAGGGATTGTCGTATGACGACGTGACCTCCGCCACTCATATGAGGTGTGGCGTGGTGAAATCCATCGAGGACGGAACCATAGAGGATTCGATGGCGCGCATTTACTCGCGCGGTTTCATAAAAACTTACTGTATGTATCTGATGGCTTCGGACCTTTGGAGAAAATACAGCATGGGAATACCTACTTCGGACGATTCGGAAGAGGGCAGTGCCGAAGAAGCCGAAAAACCCATCGAGATAAAACACCCGACGGCAATATTCAGGCGGTCGTCGATAATATGGGTATATATTATTCTGATAGCCGCCATCGCGGGCGCCGCGTATCTGTTGTGGAGGCAGCATAAGGAACCTCCGGGAGACCTCGATCCTTTCCCGATTGGGGAGCCGCGTTCCCCGACAAGCCTCGACGCCGTACAATCCGATGATATGGGCGTGGCGGCGGTGTCGGGCGACAGCGTTTCAGGCGACGCGGTTTCCTTAGACATATTGCCCATTCCCGCCCCGCGAAGCCAGGACAGCGCGTCGTCCGCGGATAACGGGCCCATTGCCTCGGGAGACCTGTCATGGATGGATGAAACGTCGGTTTCCGTGAGGCCCGCAGTCGAAATTCCCCAGTCCGCCGACAGAACTCTTTTGATAGAGATAACGGGATCGAACAACAGAATCGTGGTCGAACGGGACGGCAAGGTTCTCACCAAAAGAACCCTTGGCATAGGCGGCAGGCGCTCTTACGAGGTATCTTCGGACACGAAGGTCACGCTGAGCGCGGGAAACAAGGCGCGGGTCGTCTGGTTCGGCAAGCGTTACGAAAGCATCGGTTCCGACAACTCGTCGATAGTCCTGACATTCCATCCCGACGGCACGGTGACGCTGGAAAAAGGGAAATCGCCGCATTTCGCGAGACCAGGGAATAACTAGTCAATGGGGAAGCCCGCGAATAAGCGAATTTTCTGCCTGAGTCTGGGTTGTTCCAAAAACCAGGTCGATTCGGAACGCATCGCGGCGAATTTAAGCGACGCCGGTTTCGTGACGGTTTCCGAAGCGGCCTCGGCGGATATCGCGATCGTGAATACGTGCGGTTTCATCCGTCAGGCGGTGGAGGAAAATATCGCCGCCATATTGGATCTCATAAAGCTGAAAAACACAGGTAATCTCGAAAAAGTCGGAGTGGTGGGCTGTCTTGTCGCGCGATACGGCGGCGAGCTGAAGCGCGAATTGCCCGAAGTGGATTTCTGGGCCGGGTGCGAGGATATGGCGTCGGTACTGTCCTCTCTTGGCGCTCCGTCCTCGGAAGCGATGAACCGAAGGAGCCTTGCGCCGGGAATTTCGGGGCACGTCAGGTACCTCAAAATATCCGAGGGCTGCGATATGGCTTGTTCTTACTGCACAATCCCATCCATCAGGGGCCCTTTGCGCAGCCGCTCCATAGCGGACCTGACGCGCGAAGCCGAGGGTCTCGCGGAAGACGGGGCCGCTGAAATATGCCTCGTGGCGCAGGATTTGTCGTCTTACGGAACGGACAAGGGCTCGCGGCTGTTGATACCTCTTCTCGACGCGCTCGAATCGTCGCTTCCGGCGCATATATGGATAAGACTGCTGTATCTTCAGCCCTCGGGCGTCGACAGGGCGCTCCTTGAAAGAGTGGCCGGAGGGCGGCAGATCCTGCCGTATCTCGACATCCCCGTGCAGCACGCGTCGCCGCGTATTTTGGGGATGATGAACCGCGGCGGGGGGGATATCGTCTCCATATTCGAAACGGCCCGGGCGATAAGGCCCGATTTCGCGCTCCGCACCACCTGCATGGTGGGCTTTCCGGGCGAGACGCGAGCGGATTTCGCGTCTCTGCTGCGTTTTATCGATCGCGTACGGTTCGACAGAATGGGCGCGTTTGAGTTTTCGCCCGAAGAGGGCGCTGCCGCCGCCGGATTGCCGGGGCAGGTGTCCAAGCGGACTAAAAAATCACGCTTCGAACGCCTCGTCTCCCTTCAGGAGGAAATCTCGCTTTCGCGGCAAATCGCCTTTGTCGGGCACGAACTGGAAGTATTGGTGGACGCCGTGAACGCCGACGGTTCGGCCGAAGGGCGTTCATTCAGGGAAGCGCCCGAGGTTGACGGAGTGATAGACCTGCGGCGCTCGGAAATTGCCTTTCGCGTCGGAGAAAAAGTGAGAGCGGCAATTACCGAGGCGTTCGAACATGATTTATCGGCCCGCGCCGTCGGCGCGCGGACGGCGGTTCCGGCGTGAATTTCCAGGGCAAGCGCGGCTTGACCTGGTACGGCGCGGTATCCACCATATGCGGGCTCGGTTATGTCTCGAAGTCGCCCGGCACGCTGGGCAGCGTCGCGTCATTTGTGTTTTTTTCGCTGGCGGGGAATGTGAGCCTTTGGCTGATTCTTTTCCTGACTGTCATTGGCGTAATCGCGGTCGACAGATACGGGAAAGAAGCCTCCGCCGAAACACGGGGCGGAATCATCGTGGATGAGGCGGTAGGACTTCTCGCCGCGTTGTGGGGAATGAAGCGCAATTTTGCCGTAGTCGGCTTTTTCCTGTACAGAATCGTCGACATCGTGAAGCCTTTTCCGGCCGGCCGCATAGAAAAATTGCCGCGCGGCGTGGGCGTCATGGCTGACGATATCTATTGCGGCGTCGTGACGAATATCCTGCTGAGACTGTCGGAATGGCTTTTTTTCAAGGACGGCTGGGAAGCCGTATTGAATTTTTTGAATATGGGGGCGTGACGGGATGGGCGTGACACTTACAGCCGTCGACGGATATCTGAAAGAAGCCGCGGATTTATGGCGCAAGCTCGCCCGAACCTCTGGGTACGCCGCTTCGGGAAATTACCTTTTTACATTCGCCGAATCCTGCACGGGCGGCCTTTTGGCGTCATTTGTGACGTCGGTGCGTGGAGTGTCGTCGGTATTTCCGGGAAGCGCGGTTACATACAGTAACGAGGCGAAGCGGGACCTGCTGGCGGTTTCCGGCGATACGCTAGAGCGGTTCGGCGCCGTGAGCGCGGAGTGCGCTGCCGAAATGGCGCGCGGCGCGCTGGAAAGGTTCGGGACTCTCGTGGCGGTGAGCGTGACCGGCATAGCGGGGCCGGACGGCGGAAGCGCCGAAAAGCCGGTTGGTACCGTGTGGTTCGCGGCGGCGCACAGAGACGGAGCGACGCGCCTGAGGCGCGGGTATTATCCCGGGCGTTCCAGGCGGCAAACTCAGGAACGGGCCGCCGTATCGGCGCTCGGCATGCTGATCGTCGCTCTGCGATATGAGGCGGCGAAGGTTTTCGATTTTTGACGTCAATATCCTATACGGTTTAAGGAATCGCCGATGAAATTATCCGACCGGCGCTTTCCCAATAAAATGGAGGCGGATTGAGTGGCAAAGAAAAAGGAATCGGCTACGACGACAAAGGAAGAGATACTCGACAGAGCCATAACGGACATCAAACAGAAGTTCGGCGACGGCGCGATAATGAAGATGGGCGAGCGCACCAACATGAACGTCGAAGTGATACCCACCGGAGTGCTGCCGCTCGACGTCGCGCTGGGGACGGGCGGCGTACCGCGCGGCAGGGTGGTGGAGCTGTACGGCCCCGAGGGCGGAGGCAAAACGACTATAGCGCTCCACATAATCGCGGAATCTCAGAAAATGGGCGGAATTACGGCGTTCATAGACGCGGAGCACGCGCTCGACCCCGGGCTCGCCACGGCCATCGGCGTCGATATCGGCGGCATGTATCTGTCGCAGCCCGACAGCGGCGAGCAGGCGTTCTACATCATCGACTCGCTGGTTCGAAGCGGCGCGGTCGACCTGATAGTGGTCGATTCGGTCGCGGCGCTGACCCCTCAGGGTGAAATAGACGGCAAAATAGAGGAAGGCCCCAACAAGAGCGTCGGATTGCACGCCAGATTGATGTCCTACGCGCTCCGCAGGCTCACGTCGGTGATATCCAAGAGCAGGACGACGATCATATTCATCAACCAGCTCCGCTCCGTCATATCGACCGGTTATAACAGCGGCCCCACCGAGACAACCACCGGCGGCCGCGCGTTGAAGTTCTACAGTTCGGTGCGCATAGAAGTGAGACGCGCCGAGACGGTGAAAGCTGGCGATATCCCCATAGGTCACGAACTCAAGATCAAAGTCACCAAAAACAAACTGGCCCCGCCGTTCCGCACGGCCCACGCGACGCTGCTGTACGGCAAGGGCGTGCCCCGGGCCATGGCCGTCCTCGATATGGCGCTCGACATGAACGTGGTCAAGCGGAGAGGATCGTGGATAGCCTTCAAGGGCGAATCGCTCGCGCAGGGCAAGGAACAGACCATGGAGAAGCTCGTCGATAATCCGGATCTGATGGCCGAGATAGAGCGCGAGGTGATGGCGAAGGTCAAAGGAGAAGACGCCCTGGCCGAACAAGCCTCCGACTCCGAAGAC
>JAISDQ010000177.1 GCA_031264605.1 Synergistaceae bacterium
GACAAAATGGGGCGCGATCTTTTTACGCGCATTCTGTACGGCGGGCGCGTTACGCTGATCAGCGCTGTCGGGGTGGTTATGCTGTCCGCCGTTATCGGAATTCCGCTCGGATTGATTTCCGGATACTTCGGCGGGATGCTTGACGCAATCGTCAGCAGATTTTGCGATATGCTCATAGCGTTCCCCTCGCTGCTGCTGGCGCTCGTGCTTGTATTTACCTTCGGGCGGGGGCTCAAGGGCGCGGTTGTCGCGATGGGAGTCGCGTTCGTGCCGATGCTTGTACGCGTCGTCCGCTCACTGACGCTGGTGGAAAAGAACAAAACATACGTGGAAGCGGCCCGGTCGATCGGTTTTTCCCCGATGTATATAATCTTCAGGCATATTTTCCCGAATTGCGTCGCCACCATCGCCGTGCAGTTCGCCCTCGATCTGGGTTACGCGATACTCAGCCTGGCGGGGCTGAGCTTCCTTGGGCTTGGCGCTCAGCCTCCCACAGCCGATTGGGGCGCCATGCTGTCGGACGGCCGCGATTTCCTGCTGCCCGCGCCCTGGCTCGCGCTCTGCCCGGGACTGGTTATCGTGCTCTCGGTGCTTTGCATCAATACGCTTTGCGACGGGGTACAACAGTATCTCGACCCCGCTCAGCAGCCGCTCCCGAGCTTTCGCCGCTATGAAAAGACGCTCGAAGCGGCGGATGCCCGCGCCGCGAAGCGGAAAGAAGCCGCCGCACGTGGAGAATGACAATCTTCTCACGATTCGCGGCCTCTCGGTAGAACTCATGACGGCGCGGGGCGTAGTGCACGCGATCTCGGGCGTCAGCCTCGACATATACCGCGGTAAAATCCACGGGCTTGTCGGAGAATCCGGATGCGGCAAAAGCATTACGTCGAAAAGCATCATGCGGCTGCTGCCGGAAGGGCGCGCCCGCGTCAGAGGCAGCGTCAACTTTGACGGCAGAGAGCTTTTGGCGCTCTCCGAGAAGCAGATGGCGAAACTGCGCGGCGCTGAAATCTCCATGATTTTCCAAGAAGCGATGACGTCGTTATCGCCTCTTAAAACAGTGAAGACGCAGTTGGAGGGCGCGCTCGAGAATCATACAAGCCTGTCGCGGGCCGAACGCCGCTCCCGTGCCGAAAATCTGCTGGAGCGGGTCGGATTTCCCCGGGCCCAGGCGAAACGCTATCCGTTTGAGTTGTCGGGAGGGATGCAGCAACGCGTCATGATCGCGCAGGCGATCTCGTGCGGCCCTAAACTTTTGATCGCGGACGAGCCGACGACCGCGCTGGACGTCACGATTCAGGCGCAAATACTCGCGCTCCTGCTCGATCTGCAAAGCGAATACGGAATGAGCGTCCTGCTCGTTACGCATAATTTCGGCGTTGTCTCGCAAATATGCGACTGGGTGTCCGTAATGTACGCGGGAACCATCGTCGAAACCGCGGCGGCTGAGGAACTGCTCTCCAATCCGATGCATCCGTATACGCGCGCGCTGATTGGCTGTATCCCGCGCGGTTCCGGACAAGGAGACAGGCTTTTCGCTTTGCCGGGCTCGCCGCCCTTGCTGTACGAAATTTCCGACGCGTGCCGGTTCGCGCCGCGGTGCAAGTATGCCGACGAGCGGTGCCGAAGCGCGCCGTTCCACCGAACGGCCGGAACCCACACGGTCGCGTGCCACCATGTGCTGGCGGATTCGGCAGGCGGGATATGACGGAAGAAAAAGACGCGTTTGTCGAAACAATAGAAATATCAAAACAGTTCCGCCTCGGCAAAAACCGCGTATCCAAGGCGGTGAACGGCATATCCCTGACCATTAGGAAGGGCGAGATATTCGGACTGGTGGGCGAATCAGGCTGCGGCAAATCGACTTTCGGGCGGCTTCTGCTCCGGCTTATCGAACCTACGTCCGGAAGAGTTATCTTCAAAGGGACGGACATTACGTCGCTCAGCAACCGCGAGTTTTCGCCCATTCGCCGTTCGATGCAGATGGTTTTTCAGGATCCGTACGGTTCATTCAATCCCAGGATGCGGATCGGGAGTTCCCTGAAGGAGGTGGGCAGATATTTCGGGCTCTCAAAGGAATCCGTGACGGCGCGCGTGTCGGAACTGCTTGGCCAGGTCGGCCTGTCGGAAGACCTTCTATTACGAAGTCCCCGCGAACTTTCCGGAGGCCAGCTGCAACGGCTCGCAATCGCGCGCGCCCTTTTCAACAACGCCGATTTTATCGTTGCGGACGAACCCGTTTCCGCGCTGGACGTGTCCGTACAGGCACAACTGCTGAACCTTTTCTGCGATTTGCGGGAATCCACAGGTCTCACGATGTTATTCATCTCGCACGATATTTCGGTTATAAACTATCTGTGCGACCGCGTCGGAGTCATGTATCTCGGAAAGCTTGTGGAAATGGCCGACACTTCAGAGCTGTTTCACGGCGCGAGGCATCCGTACACGCAAGCGCTGCTGGCGAGTGCGCCGGCGCCCGGCAGAAAAATCAAGGTTTCGCTCGCGGGCGACGTTTGGGATTCCGCGGAAACTGCCGGCGTCGGATGCGGATTCTATTCCCGGTGCCCGCCGCGGAGCGACAAATGCAAAGAGGAAGCCCCGGTTCTCAGGCGCGTGTCTGGGACTCACCGCGTCGCGTGTCATCTGTGCGGCGATGCGGGCGAGTACGCGATATAAGGGGGCGCTGATTGAAATGACATAAACGGCATTTTAACGATAAATCGGCGCTTCCGTAAAACCCAGATCACAAATTTTTTATTTTAAGGAGGATATCATGAAAAAAATTATTTTGCCGTTGTTCATTGCGCTGCTCGCGCTCACGTTCGCGGTTTCCGATTCGGCCGGCGCGGAGCCGTACACGTTTACCATCGGTTTGACGGGCGATATCGCGGGGATCGAACCCGGGCTCACTTATGACCCGAACACAATTCCCGTTGTATCGCAGATTACGGACAATCTTGTCCAACGCACACCGGACGGCAGGTTGGAGCCGCAGCTCGCCAGGGAAATCGAGACTCCGGACGACACGACCTATATCTACAAGCTGCGTGACGACGCCACATTCTCCGACGGCGCGCCGCTCACAGCCGACGACGTGGTGTGGTCGCTCCAACGCTACGCCGATCCGAACGGCGGCGCGCTTCAGCAGTGGAACTATGAAAATGTCCTCTCCATCGAGAAGACAGGCGACATGGAGGTCACAATCAAACTCAAAGAACCGTCCAACGCGTGGAAACACGTAGCCGCGACAAACCCGAGTTACATTTCGAGCAAAAAACACTTTGAAGAAACCGGCGAACACATCGGCACAGGCGCTTACGTTTTCGAGAGCCGCGTAAACGGTCAGGAAATCGTCCTGAAAAAGCGTGGCAACTACTGGAACGGCGACATTTCCGGCGCGCCCGACAAGCTGATTTACAAAATCGTTCCCGACGCGACGACGCTTGTAACCGCGCTCAAAAACGGCGAGATCGACTATGCCCCCGCGCCGCCCGCGGATTTGCTCGGCGAACTTATCGCGGCGCCGTCGCTGAAAGTCAACAACTATCCTGACAGAGCCATCACTTTTGTCGCGTTCAATACCAGCCGAGGCCCGACCGGCGACGTCAACGTGCGCCGCGCCATATATTCGGCGATCGACATTGACGAATTTGTCGTGAACGCCGTCGGGGATTTGGGCAGCGTAACGACCGGAATCCCGAACTCTTCCGCGCTTTACGGCGAATACCCCGACCAGTGGCAAAAATTCTCGGCCGGCGCGGCAAAATATCCCTACGACATTGAAAAAGCGAAGGAATATCTCGCGCAGTCCGCGTATCCGGACGGGTTTACCGCAAATGTAGTCGTAAACCAGAACCCGCGCTACAATGACATCGGTTTGTACTTGCAGGAGAATTTGAAACCTCTGGGCATAAACATTGAAATCCTGAAAGTTACCGGCGAGGAACACGATGAGTATTACTTCGGCAACGTGCTCGACGCGGACGGCAAACGCGACTACGATTTGCTCGTGGGAAGCTGGTGGCCGAACAACGACGTCGGCGGCATCCTGGAACCGCTGTACCAAAGCGGCAATTCGTCAAACGTGGCCGTATACGCCAACGCGGCCGCGGACGCGCTTATCAGAGAAGAAATGACGATCCTCGACGAGACCGCGCGCAACGCGAAGATATTTGAGGCGCTGAACATCATCTTGCCCGACGCGCCCTACATCTATGCCCTGTATCCGAACGCCCAGAACGCGATCAACGCAAAGTTCGTCACGCCGCCGATTGACAGTGTGGCTGGTTCCGACGCGTTCAGATACGTCGACGTGCGCCTTACGAAATAAAACCGCAGGAGACAGGCTGGCCCGCAAACGCGAGGGTCCGCCTGTCTCCTGAAAAGTCTGGCTCGGACGCTGTATTTCCGCGTCATGGGTTGTATAAAAACCGCGCATAATCGCCACCGCTCTATGCCGAATCAGAATAATCCGTAATTGTAATCGGCGGCGGCGCAGTTCTCACTGAGAACTTCCCCGTTATGATTTTTTCCGTCGAGTATTATACCGACGATCAGCTTGCCGGCTTCCCCGGCGGTTTTAAAATGTTCGCCCGTCGAGTTGCCGTTAAGGTCCGTCGTCGTGGCGCCAGGCATGATGGCGAAAATTTCCAGTTGTTTGTCCCGCTGTCTGAAATTTTGCGCCAGGCTCTGCGTCATCACATTGAGCGGCGCTTTGCTCGTTTTGTACGCAAATGGGTTGAAGAAACCCATCGCGCCGATCGGTATCGAAATATTCACTATGCGCCCGTTGTTTGCCTCTAGCGTGGGGAGCAGTCGGCGAGTGAGCTCGAACGGCCCGAAAAAATTCGTTTCCATGACTTCCCGAAGCTCGTCGCAGGTGAATTCGTAACCCGGTTTACACATATCCCCCGGGATCGCCGCGTTGTTAATGAGCATGGCGAGGTCGGCGTGCTTTGATTCAATCGTATCCGCCGCCGCCGAGACGGTTTTTTGATCTTTCAAATCGACGTTTAAATATTCCGCTTTGATTCCTTCTCCCCCGAGTTCGCGCACGGCATCAAGGCCCCGCGCTTCATTCCGCGCACCAATCAACACGATCCAGCCGTTTTTTCCCATTTCACGCGCAATCTGTTTGCCGATCCCCTTGTTCGCTCCTGTTATGAAAACTTTTTTTGCCATAATTTCCGCTTCTCCTTTGTTTGTGTCTGTCCCATACGGGCGTGTTCATCCCCTGACGGGACGCCGGTTTCCTGAACTTATGGCAGCGGGACTCATCGTAAAATTGAGCATGACGCCATTATAGCGATTTCCCGCGAAAATGGATTCGACTCTGTTTTCATCCAATCAGGACATAACCGCCCTTATCGCCGCCAGCGCCGTTATTCCGGCCATGACGGCGGCGAACAGGTTTTTCGTTTTCCACGCGACAAGGAATGCGGGCAAGGAGGCCAGAAAATACGGGTTTGACACCGAGACAGCGGGGGACGCGGGGATCGTCCTGTCGAGCAGAAGTTCGGGCAGGAGCAGCGCCGCCAGTATGGCGGGAGCGATATTTCGGAACCATCTTTCGACGATACGGGGCATTTTCATGCCGGGCAGCGTCAAAAGCGGAATTATCCTGGGCATAAGCGTCACGAGCGTCATTCCCGCTATTATCGTCCATGTCCGGTTCATCTCAGGAATCCTTCACGAATGCCAAGCCCGCCGACGCGCCCGCCACCGCCCCCAGAAACGTCGACCAATTGCCGGCCCCGGCTGTGTGAAGAACCAGGGCGGAGAACCCGCCAACAGCCGCCGATACCGCGGACGCGTTATCGCGGCACAGGGGTATGAGAAGTCCGATGAACATTCCGGGCAAGGCGAAATCGAGCCCGTATTTCCCTGGGTCTCCTGTCAGGCTCCCGATGTAAAACCCTGCGACGCTCGCCGCCGCCCACGTGACATACGCCGCCGCGTTGAGGGCGATGGCGGCGGCGGAGTCAGTGTCGCCGTCCCCAAAATGACGAGAGTGCATGACAAAGGATTCGTCGGTCAGCATACAGCCCAGCGCCGCTCTTTGCCATTTCTTCCACGGCAAGACGAAGGGCGACAGCGACGCCGCCATGAGGACGTGCCGGAAGTTTACCACAAACGTCGAGCTGATGATTGCCGCCGGAGACGCGTTGTTTACTATCATCGATATCGCCATGAACTGAGCCGCTCCGGCGAAAACGAATACAGACATGCCCAGCGTCGTCCACACGCCGCAACCGGCCTGCTGGCTCAGCAAACCGTACGCGGCTCCGATGGGAACGTACCCCAGCATGATCGGCAACGCCCGGTAAAGACCTCTAGCCGCCGACACGGTTAGCTTTCGCAAACGCTGTCCCTCCACGGAAAAATCTCTTTTTTCAAATAATCCTCCGCTCGCCGGCCAAAGCCGGAAGCGTTGAATTTGTTAGCATTTAAATTATAATACTTGACGGAGGAGAAAAGTAAAGTGCCAAGCGACACTGAAAAAGCCATTGGAATTATGGGAAGATAACCGTTCAAACCGGCCCGCGGACTTTGGCGGCGCTGCGGCTGGCACGAGATTATTTTCACCGAAGGGAGCGCGTTCTATGTCTGTGCAATTAATGGATATACTGACAAAGGGAGGGCGGCTTTGGGGCTTCGCGCGGGTGCGATACCGATAAATCGAGCGGGACGCTTCTCAATTCTTCCTCACGGAACAGCTTTGCGTTCCTCGGTAATGGCTTTCCGCAACAGCGCTATTATTTCCGATTTATTTCGTTTATGGTTGTATTTTTCCGCTAATTCCAATGCAGTGCAACCCTTTTCATCCTTTGCGTTTACGTCCGCCCCAGCCCCGACGAGCGCAATGATGGCCTCTGGATTAGTTTTATACCTCGCCGTGTACATCAGTGGCGTCCAGCCATCTTTGTCTTTTGCGTTTACGTCTGACCCCGCTCCTGCGAGCATAGTGATAATTTCTGGGTTAGGATGATACCTCGACACATATATCAACGGCGTCCGGCCATCCATGTCTTTTGCGTTTATGTCCGCTCCCGCTCCTACAAGCATAGTGATAACTTTTTTAGTGCCGAACCCCGACGCGTACATCAGCGGCGTCGTGCCCTCTTCGCTTTTTGCGTTTACGTCCGCTCCCGCTCTGAGGAGCGCTATAATAACTTTTGGATTACCGTTGTCCCTCGACATGTGCATCAGCGGCGTCCGTCCATATTTGTCTTTAGCATTTACATCCGCCCCCGCTTCAATGAGCGTGGTGTTAACGTCAAGATTCTCTCTCTTCGCCGCGTACATCAGTGGTGTCCGGCTATCTTTGTCTTTTGCGTTTATATCAGCTCCTGCTTTGACGAGCACAGTGATAACTTCTGGATCAGTGTTGTCCTTCGCCGCGTGCATCAACGGCGTCTCGCCATCTTCGCTTTTTGCGTTAACATCAGCTCCTGCTTTGACGAGCGCAGCAATAACCCCTGGATTAGCGTGACTCGCCGCGTACATCAACGGCGTCTTCCAGCCATATTCGGTTTTTGCGTTTACATCCGCCCCCGCTTCAATGAGCATAGTGATAATTTCTGGTTTTTTGTAGTGCCCCTCTACTGCGTACATCAGCGGTGTCCGGCTATCTTTGTCTTTTGCGTTTACGTCCGCTCCTGCTCGGACGAGCGGAATAACTACCTCCGGATTAGTATTGTGTATCGTCGCGTACATTAGCGGCGTCATCAAACTATATTCGGTTTTTGCGTTTACATCTGCCCCCGCTTCGATGAGCGTGGTAATAATTTCTGGGATTTGGAAGTACTTCGCCGTGTACATAAGCGGCGTCATGCCATCCTCGCTTTTTGCGTTTACGTCCGCTCCTGCTCGGACGAGCGCAGTAACAACTTCCGGATTAGTGTTGTGTATCGTCGCGTACATTAGCGGCGTCGTCCAACCATATTCGGTTTTTACATTTACATCCGCTCCTGCTCTAACGAGCGCAACAATAACTTCTGGATTGTGGTTGTTCATTGCCGCGTACATAAGCGGCGTCATGTTAAAATAATATCCGTTTTTTGCGTTTACATCCGCTCCTAACTGAACCGCGGCTTCTATCTCCGCCACCGTCCAATCCTTGGATCCAATGAAAAAAATTGGTTTATCTACCACCGTTACGTAGATTACACAACCGACCACCAACAGTGGTAATGCAAACGTCGACGGACAAATTTTTCTTATCGCTCCGACACATTCCTTCATTAATGACAAGTATTTCCGCAAACAGGCCGCCTCCCAAAAAACAACCGAACGAAGCGCCTTTGGGGCCCAAATCTTTGCGATTCGGGCCCCTCATTTCACATTGCCGTCAATCGTCGAAGTTGCCTTCGGCTCCCTTGCCTTTGTTCGGGGCGGCTTCCGGGCCGAATTTCGAGCGCGGGTTGCGGATGACCCTCTCGGGGCTGGAGTTGTGATCGTTTCTGCGGCACGCGGCCTCTATGACTTTTTCGGCGGTGCCTTCGCCTCCGAACGCCCTGATGAAACGCTTGCCCCACTCGGAGATCTCGTCCACTATGCGTCCGATGATGTCGTCGGGTTCGGCGAGGATTTTCTCGTGGAACGGCAGATTGAGCTTCTTGTAATCCCCGCTCTTTCTGCTCATTCCTTTGCCGTCGGCGCACGCCACGATTTCGTTCCAAAGTTTGTCGGTGATGCCCCTGCCGCTCTCCTTGACATACGTGCCGCTGTCGGTGACGGCGTTGCCCGTGTCCGGGTCCATCTTGATTCCCATGACTACGTTCTGGAACAGAGTCGCCACGTTGCCCTTGTTGATTCCGAAATTACGGAACTTGGAGACTTTGTCGAACGGCGTGCCGGAAATGCCGTGCTGCGCTATCGACACGCCGTAAGGCGCTATCGCGTCGGCTATTTCCTGCGTGCGCTTCAGGTCGATGCCCTCCGAGACGCCCGCCGAAGTGTCGTAAGTGCCGTGCAGGCTTCCGTTGGATATGGCGAGATAATCGGGGAACACGCCCCAAGCGTTGAGCCCGCCTATGAAATAAAGCGCCTCCTCCACCGTCGAAAGTTCCCCCGCGCCCTTTATCTCGCCGACTTCGACTTCGAGCCCTATCGGAGACGGTATCCACGTTCCGAGATCGCGCGTCGCGCACAGGTTTTCGTAATCGTGAAGATGAGAGGCGTCGATGGCGACGGACGTAAACCCGTTCGAAATTATCTTAGCCAGATGTCCGGAGCCTTTGAAAACGTCGTCGATCCCCTTGATGGCGTAGTGATCCACGTGAAGCCCGAATACGACCCCATGTCCGAGTTCCTCGGAGTATTTCAGCGCAAACTCGGGAATATTGTCATAGGTAGCGCCGCAGTAAGTGCTCTCCGATTTGGCGAGTTCTATCAAAACCGGCGCGTCGAGTTCCTTGGCCGCTTTCAGAAGACCCTTTATGACAAGGGCGTTGCGCGCGTTGCCGGCGAGCACTATAGTACCCGTCTCCTTGGCGGCCGTGGCGATATCGCGCCCACTCACGAGTCCCAGTTCGGTACCGCCAAACTTCGCCTGCACGTTGAGTGGTCTCCTCGCAAGGAGTTGTTTGTAACTGCCGCTGTTCTTATCCATGAAGCTACCTCCTCAAAATCTGTTATTTATCGAAGTATACTACGTTCTCTCTGTTTTGACGAATGCCGCCCAAGCAGATATCCCCTGCCGGTACAGGCGGCGGCCCAACAAACGGCAACTGGCGCGCACGCTGTCTTGCCTGTCCGCCGCATTTGCGCTATACGCGCTCACCGAGCTTTGCGCGTAATTCAGCGATGGTCGACTGTGCGTCGGCAAGTTCCCGTTCAAGCCGAACTTTTGCTTGCTCAAACTGAACTTTTGTCTGCTCAAATTGAACCTTCGTCTGCTCAAATTGAAGCCTCGCACGTTCTTCGCCTTCAAACAGCGCCTGCGCGATTTCGTGGTCTCTGTCCATCTGCCATTTGCGGCGCGAACGGAAACGGGCGCGCTCGTTCTCGTCAGTGCTTATTGAAGTCAGCATTTGGTACGCCACGGAAATCCCCCCTTTTC
>JAISDQ010000017.1 GCA_031264605.1 Synergistaceae bacterium
TCCGGGGCGGCCGGCGAAGAAGCGGCGTCATGCTGTTCGGCCCGCTCCGGCGTTTTATCCGGCTCGGCCTTCAATTTTTTGATATCCAGCTCCGCCCCTTTCACTTCGGCTACTTCTCCGATCCGCGCCACCTGCGCCGTGATGTTATCCAGGGCGTCCCGTGACGCCGCGTAAATCGTGAAATCCCTCTCGAACGCTTCTTTTTCGAGGTCTTCGACGCTTGGAACGGCCTTGATGATATCGCCCAGGTCTCCGACGAGCGTCACCACCATATACGCCCTCGCGGCCCTCAGCATGCAGTTCTCGTCGAGAGTCACCTTCAGTTCGTATACCTGCATTCCGGCCGCGTCGGCGGACGCGACCCAATCGAGTTCCTGCTCAGTGAAACGCGACGCGCCCGGCGCGGGCGAAGGAGCCTTTTCCTCGATAAACTCCTGCGCGCCCGGCACGGCGTCGGCTATCGCGCCCTCCGGGTGGTCCCTTCTCGCGTGCAGGACTTTCGTCAAATGATCCGATTCGACGTCGGAGTCGCTGTTTCCGTTCCTTATGCTGTTGACCATGGCCGTCAGGGTATCCAGGCATTTGAAAAGGATATCCACGTCGTCCGAGGTGAGGAGGAGATTGCCGGACCGCACCAGGCCGAGCACGTCCTCCATAGCGTGCGTGAGAGCGGCCATCTGCTGGAACCCCATCGTGGCGGCCATGCCTTTGAAGGTATGCGCCACGCGGAAGATCTCGTTTATTATGTCCATATCGCTCTGATTCTGTTCCGCCGAAAGCAGAAGCTCGTTCAGATGCTCCAGATTGTCGCCGGCTTCGTCCAAAAACGCTCCCAAATACTGATTCGTGTCCATCTTATCAGCCATGATACCGCCCTCCCAATGCTCTATTATCTATCAAAACCACCCTACAGAGGATTCATCATTGTAAAAACGTCACCGCGCGGCGCGCTCCAAACCTTCGGCAATGGCGTACAGAGGAAGCACCTCGTCCGCCAGTCCGGCGCCGATTACGGCGCCCGGCATTCCGAAAATCACGCTCGTCTCTTTGCTCTCCGCGATCACGTAAGCGCCCTTGTCCTTCAGAAGTTTGGCGCCGTCAAGCCCGTCTTTCCCCATGCCCGTCAATACCAGCGCGAGAACGCCGCCTCCCACCGTCTCGGACACGCTCGAAAAAAGAACGTCGGCCGACGGGCGCACCGAACGCACCGGCGGGCTTTCGGTAAGCTTGCAGAACATCTCCGCGCCCTTTTTTTCGACCGTGAGGTGGTAGCCGCCCGGAGCTACGACGACCGTGCCCTTCCTGACCGGCATTCCGTCGCACCCCTCCGTGACGGCGAGTTTGCTCCGCTCGTTGAGACGATGGGCGAAAGAAGTGGTGAAACCGGGCGGCATGTGCTGAACGATCATCACCGGCAGGGGGAAATCGCCGGAAAGGTTCGGAATTATCTCCTGAAGCGCCATGGGCCCTCCGGTGGACGCCGCCACTACGAGCACCTCGGGTTTTCCCCTCGATAAATCGCGGCGAGGGAGAACCGAGAGCGGCTCGCGCGCGTGAAGCGAATGCCGGACGCGGCGCGGCCCGAGCACGATCGCGCGGCTCGCGCCAGTCACTTTACGGCGCAACTCGTCGCCGACCTTCTTCATATCGAGAGACACGTTCCCGGAAGGCTTCGTGACAAAATCGACCGCGCCGAGGTCGAGGGCCTGCATGGTCACATCGCCGCCGTCTTTGGTGAGGCTGCTCACCATTACGACCGGAATGGGTTTGAAATCCATGATCTCCCTGAGTACTTCTATCCCGCTCTTTCCCGGCATCTCTATGTCGAGGGTGATCACGTCGGGGGACAGCGTCCGAACGGCTTCCATCGCCTCCGCCCCGTTCCGCGCGCGGCCTACGACGTCGAGCATCGGATCTTCGGAAAGAATATCGCCTATCACCTTGCGCATGAACGGCGAATCGTCGACTATCAGAACCTTGAGCGTCTCAGGTTTTTTCATCATTCATCCCGCCATAATATTTCCTGCTGCCTGATAAACTCGAATAGTTTCCTCTCGATTTTCGCCGGCAAAAAATCGAATCCAACCCCGACTTCCCAGAACCCGCCTTCCCGCGCCACGCGCGTGGCTCTGCCGGTAAGCATGAGATTCGTGTAGTCGAGGGTGAAATAAAGCAGTATGCGATCGTCCGTTTCGAACATGAGCCCGCCGGCGTCCTCTTTCGACAGTTTGAAACGGTATCCCCCCAGGCTGACGTCTATGGCCTTTGCAGGCAGCCATTTCCCCGACATGGGCTCGTTTTTTTCGCATCCGATGTGAAAGACGAGTATGTCCCAAAGGCACGATACGCGCAGAAATTGCCTGCGCTGTATTCTTTTCGGGTAGTTGGCGACGTCCGCCCACATTATGGGCACTCCGCCCTGCATTTCGACCCTTCTCACCGCCATCGGGAATATGTAAAGCGCGCTTCCGTCCTCCATTATGAAGTCGAAATCCAATTCCCTGTAAACCGGCAGCAGAGCGCCGGATATCAACGGATGCGCGAAACCCACGGCGTCGCCTTTGATGTCTTCCACGCGGGAAGGGTAATGCCCTTTATAAGTGCCCGCGTTTACCTGTATATCTCCCTTTTTCCCCACCTGCATTTTAAGGGTATAGTCCTGTTGAGGGAGATAATCGTTCGCGTACGCCATTTTACTGTTTCTCCCCGTTTCCGCCCTGACGCAGCAGACGCCAGAGGAACGTATCCCGCTTGACCGGTTTTTTCGACGACTGGCCTTCTTCGGATGACTCGTATATTTTCTGGGCGAGCGCCCTGAAATACGGAAACGCGACGGATTCCGCCTCGTTCAGCAGCAGCGGCTTTCTTTTTTTGACGGACTCGCGAATCTCGGAATCCCACGGCACGCAGCCGAGATAAGGGACTTTGAAACCGAGAAACTGTTCGCTCGCCGAGATAATTCTTTCAGCCACCATAAAGGCTTCCTTTTCGTCGCTCGCCATATTCACCAGAAGGCTGATGCTGATCGCGCCCTTGGTCGCCTGATAGAGGCTCTTCAACACGCCGTACGAATCGCGTATGGCCGTAGGCTCGGGAGTGGTGACCAACAGAACGGTATCGGCCGACATCGCGAAAGACAGCACGTTCTTATGTATCCCGGCGCTCGCGTCGATTATGAGCAGGTCGGTCTCTTCCTCAAGGAACGACAGCCTGTTTATCATCCACGACTGGCTCTCTTCGTCCAATTCGGCGAGATCTCTCAGCCCGACGCCCCCCGGAATTATCGACACCCTCTCCCCCACCTTGAACACCACTTCGGACAGCTCTTTTTCGCCGCGCATGACGTGTCCCAGATTGAATTTCGGCGTCACCCCGAACAGGATGTCTATGTTGGCAAGCCCGAGGTCGGCGTCGAGAAGCGCGACGTCGAGCCCTTTATCGGCCAGCGCAAGCGCCAGGTTTACGGCGACGTTGCTCTTCCCCACGCCGCCCTTTCCGCTCAATATCGCGATGGACCGCACGCCGGTAATTTTATCCCTCAGCGGCGTGACGTCTTTTTTATCCAGCACAAGTTCGCGCAGAACGGTGGCCTGGTCGTCGTATTTCGCCGGCATGGCCGGCATTATCACCGGGTTCATGACTGCTCCTTCCTTGTTATCGGCGAATTGCCGTAAAGGAGATCCACGAACCTCTCGCCCCGCGCCACCTCTATATCGTTCGGCACGTTCTGGCCGATCGTGAAGAACGACGCCGGGAGGCCGAAGTCCCGCATGACGTTGAGTATTGTTCCGTAAGTCGACGTCTCGTCCAGTTTGGTAAAGAGCAGCGCCGACAGCGGAACCACGCCCATGCGGTCTATCACGTTCAGCATATCGCGGTATTTTATGTTCGCCGCCATCACGAGATGCACGGCGTCCGGCGAAAAAGCCTCATAAAGCGACCGCAGCTCGCCTATCCTGCCGTCGTCGTAATGGCTTCGCCCCGCCGTATCCATCAGGATCAGGTCGGCTTCGCGGTATTTTTTCAAAGTGCCCGCCATGTCCTTTTGATCAGCTATTATCTCTATCGGTATGCCGAGAATCTTGGCGTACGTGCGCAATTGTTCCACAGCAGCGATCCTGTAAGTGTCCGCGGTCATGAGGACGACTTTTTTGTTTCCCCAGAGGGACTGCGTCGCCGCGATCTTAGCTATCGTGGTGGTCTTGCCCACGCCGGTCGGCCCCGCGAAAAGGATTTTTCTCCCGCCAATGGCGCTCGACGGATCGGTTCCCATCGTGTTTATCGCGGTCGGAAGCCATTTTTGGAACGGCACCTGCAAACCGCTTGCCTCGAACTCCGCCATCATGCCGCCCGCTATATTTCTGTCGACGTCCACATCGAGCAGTTTTTTGACGTTTTCGTCCAGCAGACCGTCCGGCGCCTGCGGCGTCTGTGTATGAACGCCGCCGTCCTCCATACGCGAAAGCACGCGGCCCAGTATCTGCTTTATCTCGTCGACCTCGCGCACCGTAGGCGCGGCGTCGGCGGGTCCCTTGTTCGACTCGTAAGCCTGTTTCGCGGTATGAGTTGGCGTCACCGCCGGATTTGAAAAAGCCGACGCGGCTCCGCGCGCGGGACGTTCGGGCGGGGCGGCGCCTTCAACCGCTTTTCGCACCTCCAACAGGTGCTGAAAGGCGACCATCCTCTCGCGCGATTCCTTGGCGGCGTCGTCCTGATCGGGCACCAATATGCCGGCGGTGACCCACAGAGCGTCGCGCCTGAAAAACCCCAGCACGCCTCCCAGTTTGACGGGCCTGCTCGACAGTATCACCGCTTCGCGGCCCAGCCGGTCGCGCGCGACCCTTATGGCTTCGGCGTCGCTTGCGGCCTCGTATTCTATCTGCTGTTCTACTCTCACCTATTCCACCGTCCCCAAGGACTTCAACTGTGCCCCCTGAGCGATTTCATTATAAGATATAACAAAAAGTTGAGGAAGCGTTCCTTCTATTATTTTTCGAACGACGAACCTCACGTCGGGGTGCGCTAGAATTATCGGAGTGAGGGCGGCCATGGCCATCTGTTCCGCCGCGGCGGACGCGGATTTGACGATCGACTGTATATCGGCGGGGGGAAGCCCCAACTGCCAGCCCTGGTTGAGATCGCCCTGCATAGAATCCTTTATTTTCTGTTCGAGCCTCGGGGAAAGGGCGAAAACCGATAAAACGCCGCTCTCGTCCTGGAGGCGCAGGGTAATCACGCGCGACAGCGCCTCGCGCACGCGTTCGGTGAGGAAGTCCACACCCTTCGCGAAACGCCCGAAATCCGACAAAGTCTCGAATATTGTCACGAGGTCGCGGATCGGCACTTGCTCCCGGGTGAGATTTTGAAGCACCTTCTGGACGTCGCCCAAACCCAGGACGTTGGTGAGTTCTCCGGCCACCGCGGGATTGTTTTCCTTCACGAGATCGATCAGTTTCTGCACTTCCTGCCTGGTGAGCAAATCGGCGCCGTAACGCTTGATAACTTCCGAAAGATGCGTCGCGAGCACAGACGGGCAGTCGACCACGGTGTATCCCATCACCTCGGCCTGGTCGCGCACCTCCGGGGATATCCACACCGCCGGAAGCCCGAACGACGGTTCCACGGTGGGTATTCCCACAAGCGTATCGTCGTTCTGGTCGACGCTCATGCTGAGGTAGTGATCGGGCAGCAATTCGCCCCGCCCGACCTCCGCGCCCTTCACCCGTATGACGTATTCGGTTGGCTTGAGCTGTATGTTGTCCCTTATCCGTATGGGCGGCACCACCAGCCCCAAATCCATGGCCATCTGCCGGCGAATCGTCCCTATGCGATCGAGCATATCTCCGCCCTGGCCCGGGTCCACCATGGAGATCAGCGCGTATCCTATTTCGACTTCCATGGGGTCGACCGTCAGGAGCGGCAGTATGTCCTCGGGAGTCGCCGGGGCGGCTTGCGCCTGATCGGCGGCGCTTCCAGCGGCCGGAGCGCTCCCGGGGCGTTTATTGGTTTTTCCGGGGCCGGCCTGAAGCTCGCTCTCGCGGTAAATGGCGCGGGCCAAGAGCGCCATGAGCACGCCCAAAGCTATGAACGGAACGGTCGGCATGCCTGGAACCACGGCCATGGCCAGCAATGTGCCCGCCGCTATGAAAAGCGGCCTGTGATTGGTCGCGAGCGAGGCCACTATGTCGAGCCCGAGATCGTTCTCGCCAGCGGACCTCGTGACTATGATGCCCGTGGCGGTCGAGAACAGAAGCGCGGGAACCTGCGAGACCAGACCGTCGCCTACCGTGAGCAGGCTGTAAGTCTGCGCCGCCGTCCCGATCTCCAGCCCTCTCTGAAGGACGCCTATCGCGAGTCCGCCGATGATGTTGATCAGAGTGATGATGAGGCCTGCGGTAGCGTCGCCTTTAACGAACTTCGTGGCGCCGTCCATGGCCCCGTAAAAATCGGCCTCGCGCTGTATTTTCTCCCTGCGGACTTTCGCCTCGCTCTCGTCGATATTTCCGGCGTTGAGGTCAGCGTCGATGGACATCTGCTTGCCGGGCATCGCGTCCAGCGTGAAACGGGCGGCGACTTCCGCCACTCGTTCGGAGCCTTTAGTGATGACCATGAATTGAATTACGACGAGAATCATGAATATGACTCCGCCCACGACGTAGTTTCCGCCCACGACGAAAGAGCCAAAAGCGTTTATCACCTCGCCGGCGTATCCGTTGAGGAGTATCTGCCTCGTCGTGGATATGTTGAGCGACAGCCTGAAAAGCGTGGCTATGAGGACTATGCTGGGGAAAGCTGAAATATCGAGCGCGTTGTTCACGTAAAAAGTCGTGAGCAGCATGACGACGCCGAAAGAGATATTCCCCGCGAGCAGTATATCGAGCAGCCATGTCGGCACCGGGATTATCATCATCACGACGATGAGGATAAGCAAAAGGGCAAGGCCGACGTCGGCAAACTTCGTCACATTGTTTCCACCACCTGCGGCATCCGCCATCGTTCACGCTCCCGGGCAATGACATTTACGCGTACAACGGTATTCTATCACGCCATCGGCCAATAATCAG